>JAPKCI010000090.1 GCA_028823035.1 Rubripirellula sp. | reverse complement strand
CTGCACTCAGAGCCCCAGTCTGCACTCAGAGAGGTTGCTTACAGTAGCCTGTGGTATCCAGAGAATCAAATGCCCTGAGCGACCAGCAATACCTGTCATAAATGATGAAACACCGCAGCGTTGCCTACCACTTGTCAATCAGGCCAGAATTCCATCGACCCGGTTGTAATCGCGGTCGTTGGGTCCCAGGCGTTGATTCGTGTTGAATGTTTCCAGCATCGTGTTGTAGACGTCGATCCCTTCCCGACCAACATCGAGAATACTTCCGGTTTTAAATCGGCCATTGGCAGCGGTAATGGCATGAAAAACACCGGACAGTTCCCGTTTCACATCCGCGTGCCGACCATCTCCCGACTCGGTTGAAATGGTGATGCACGAGTTTTCAAGAATCGACTTGCCATTGGCTTCCGTCGTACTGTCGAGTCGCTTGAGAAAGTAGGCAACTTCTTGCATTTTCATGTGAGCATGCGCCCGCAGTTGCTCGTTATTTTTCTTGGGGTTGAAACGATGCCACCACTCATGACTACAACCGCCGGAACCACTCTTATTCAGTTGCGTGGCATCATCAAACGTATAAACAAGTTTTCCGTCGTACTTGTAATCACCTGTCACTCTGAGTCGCTCTCCAGCCGCCAGAAACGTCAGTGAACCGAACCGCGCACGATCCAGTTCGATAGCAAGAGCATACAGATCAGCCATCAAACGCCACTCATTGACCAGATCGTCGATTTGCATGTCGATTCCCTCACCGCCCGGGTCAGCTTGCCCGCCGTGAGCCAGATCCGATCTTGGTGGCAAGGGAGGATCGTTGGGCCCCAGTTCTTTCATTTCGTAGGCTCGCTGCTCAAACTCGCGAATCCGCTCGAGATGATCGGCCACGCGACCACGAGATGCAGCCCCCAGAGGCGAGCGTGATCCCGAATAAAAGCGGTACTGCTCGACCACTGAATCCAGCACGCTTCTGCGCAGCCTCTCTTGCCTGGCATCGGAAGACGCACCTGCCCCTTGGACCATGCCAAAGACCCGATCAAAAAGCTCACGTGGCCGCTCTTGAATCGTAGCGGCGACGGTCCCATCCTGGTTGTAGCTGTGCACATAACGGCTAACGCGACTACGACGAAAAAACGTACCGCCGATCAGCGTCGGGACCATCTCGGGTGGCATTCCATTGGGATGGCAAGATTTGCGAATCACCTGATCAATCGAAGCCCCTCCCGCTTTTGCCTCTCCATCGGGCGGCGTTGCCGTGAAGGCTCCACTGGCTCCGTCAAAATGGGCATTGATGCCCGACTCATCGCAACGCACCTGATCGACATTTCGCATGATGAGCAGTTTGTCGCTGAGCGGCTTGAGCGGTTCCAAGACACCATCAAATCCTTCTGTCTGAAGGGGTGCCGGAATCCCGAGTCCAAAAAACACGTTAAAAGCTCGAATCGGAACCTGAGCATCTCCTGCAGCCGCAGCCGTGGACAGCATCATTTCCTCTAAAAGCGGCAAACCGATCAGTGCAGCACCTGCACCACGGAGCATGGTTCGACGATGAATTCGTGCACAAGTCATGGTTGAAATTCAAACTGGAGAAACGTGCGTGGAGCACGCAAGACACATTCAAAATCGATTCCGATGATAACTCAAGACGATTGAGACATGGATTGTAATGTCACGATGGCTACTCTGTCCAAAATGAGGCTCATCGCAACTGGCATGTTCATTTTACCAACTCCGGCTCCGTCCGCGTCGACCGGACCAAATCACTGAGAACAATGGCGGTAACCAGACTCTGATAGGTACCTCCCTGCTGCTGCGAGCTCTGATGAACGCTACGAAGACTGGCAGCATCAGATGCATACAAGGGGCGACCCAACGCGAACTGAGTTACCTTGCGGGTCAAGCATTGCTTCACTCGGTCATTACCAGCCAGCAGATCCATCATTTCTGCCGAGTTACGGTAGGGTGTTGGCACTGCGTGACCGGGAAAAATAATTTCACCATCCTGACGGAGCTCGTTTCCGTGCTCATCGACCCGCTGGAACGCGCCCAGTCCGTTGAATATCTCGAGCCCGAACGCGAGTGGTTCAAACCGCGAATGGCAACCACCGCAGGACTCGCTTTCAATACGCTCGGTCGCAATCGCCCGATGAGAGTTCCCAGAACTCGTAGGTACGGGAGTTGTATCCAATCCGGGAGGTGGGTCACCAACTTCACTGAACAACAAGTCGTTCAGGACAAACAATCCACGTGTTACCATCGAGGCGTCATCGCCACCAATTGTCAGGACACTACCCTGCGTGAGCAAACCACCACGGGATTTTGTTTCATTTAAATCATAGCGTTGCCGCTCCGGCCCTTGCGGCTCAATCCCGTAATGCTCAGCAAGTCGCGGCGTCAAGTAAGTGAACTGTGCATTCATAAGCTCAGCTAACGGCCGTTTCTGTTCCCAAACAAGGTCCATAAAAAAGTCAATCGTCTCCTGTCGCATATCATCAGCAATCAAACCATTCCAGCGAGGGAAGCGTTGCTTGTCTGGACGCATATTGCGGAGTCGATCAAGATTCAGCCATTGAATGATGAATTGCTTTGACTGAGATCGAGCTCTGGGATCAGAGAGTAAACGTTCAACCTGCTGCCGCAGTTGTTCAGAATTAGTCAACTGCCCCGATTCAGCAGCAGCCAGCAACTCTTCATCCGGCGGTGATCCCCAAAGGATGAAGCTGACACGCGATGCGAGTTCGTAGTCATCCACGGGCCATTGTGATCCATCGCCTATCTGATTCTCAATCCGATAAATGAACCGTGGTGATTGCAGCATCGCCTCTAGAATCATGCCAACGGCTTCGCGAAAGTCGCCTCCGGCACTGGCCACAGTGGTCGAAATTCCCCGGTACAACGCTATCTCCTGTTCGGTCAGTGGCCCCCGCAACACACGCTTTCCAACATCCGAAATCAACTGCCGCATGTTGTCATCAGTCAGCTTTCGGCTCTTGCTGAACCTTCGAGCAAATTGCTCCGCGTCCAATCGTTCAACGACCAGCGCAGCCAACCGGGAATATGCCTCAACCTGCTTCAAATCCACATTCAGGTTATAGGCAGTGTTGCGGAAACCATCGGCTCGCTTGTCCTGAGGCAGGGTATTCAATGCCTCCTCGGAAATATCCACATTGAAAACCGACTGAATGGTAGAGACATACTCAGGAATGGTAAGCCGTTGAACCCAGTTGCCTGACTCTCGCACATGCCGATAAATCGCCGGGTCAACGTAATCCAGACTCCAAACAGCGCCCTCATCAATCCACTGCTTCAGTTGTTTCTTTTGCTCTGCAGTCAGGGGCGGTCGATCGTGTGGCATCTCATCATTCCAAACCGCTGTCCACAAAGGGCTTTTAGCGGGTTGACGAGGAAAGATCACCTGACCTGAATCGCCACCCTGCAAAGCGAGTTGTTTGTGAGACAGATCCAACCCCCCTTTTCTTGAAGCCGAGTCGTGACACTCAATGCAATGCCGGGAAAGAATTGGAGCGATCTTGGTTTCAAAGAAGCCAGGACGTGGGTCGACAACCGCAGCCAACAATCCTGTCGTACCTCGATCAGCGCCCTCGGAAAATCGAGCAGCAACTTCGTTAGATGCCAGTTCACGATTGTAGATAGCAACCAGATGCAAATCTCCCAACCAGGGACGCTCACCCGAGAGTTCATCGCCCAACGCAAGACGATACTGTTCATTCCATCGTCCCAAATCACCAGCCACTTTCTGCTGCTGATTGATTTTTCCATTGATATAGATACAGACGTTGCCACTGCGTCCACGTGTGTAGACGACATGCGTCAATTCCTGTTTGAGACTGCTAGCCTTTGAACTGACCGCAGGTATCCCGTTGCTGGAAGTTTTAGATGTCCTCAACCTCACTTGGATTTCCGTATTTTCCTGACCAAGAGTAAAGTTGCGTTGAACGGAATTTTCAGACAAGGTTATGATGCGGGCGGGACCCTCTTGCTGCAGACCGCTGGTACGCAACCATACCTCTGCTGTGATCGCTCCGCTCCGCTGAATCGCCTTCACAAGCCGCTTTGCATTCCGTTTGCTTGCGATCCGGGCCGTACCGCGAATCGAAAGGACTCCATCCCCAAGACGCACCTGAGTCATGTCATCGATTTGCAAATCGAGCGGCGGAAGCTTACCGGAGCGATCCAGTATCTGGTTGCCATGCGAGCCACGAAAATCGTAGAGCACCTGCAAGCTGTTTACCAAGTTTCCAGTTTCCTGAGCCTCACAGCGTGTCGCCCCCAATAGTCTGAGGGCAACCATCGCGACAACAATGGCAACGAACCGATGCTTACTCAACATGATGCTCAATCGCTTTATCCTCAATCACCAGCACAAAATTCCGTACAGACAGAAGCAAGAATATACTCCTGAAATGGCCTGCAACAATCAGATAATCAACCGGTTGCCTGCACTCACCACCGCTCGCACATCGACTCATGATGTCGTGCATTCTAGCTGACATCACCAACAGCGGCGAAGTCCGGCAATCACCAAGTCCATCTAGGTGCTGTACACTTGTTCGAAACCACGCCACCAATCCCACTTGCTATGCTTCAATGCTACCTGTGCAGTGTTGGAATCGCTTGATGTGGGCCCTTGGTTGAACCACCGACATTAAGACCCGAAATCCCTATACCATCGCCTTGCTGATCGACGATTTGACCAGGAAACAACGGTAGCTGAACAGGGAATACAGCATCATCACTGCCGACACACAAAATCCGCGCAACAAAGAAATCATGCCCTTTATCGATATTGATTCCATGGAATCCACTGAGATTTGCCCTGGCTGTCGAATCCGCACACCTCACGGTAAGAATCTGATGCTGTCATATATTGAAATGGATGATGGCGCTGTGATCCCACTTCATGATCACACCCAAGAACAAGGTGGCATGCTGCTGAAAGGCAAGCTGGAATTGACCATTGGCAACGAGACCAGAATCGTCGAACCGGGTGCCATGTACATGATTCCCGCCAATGTGCCTCATCGAGCAGTCGCGATTGACGGTCCGGCGATCGTGCTGGATGCTTTTAGTCCAATTCGAGAAGATTATGCCGCCCTCATGAAAATCCCCACATCCCAAACTTGAATCCCGTTCACCTCTCGACAACGGCCCATTGTCTGGGCGACTTGACCGGTTTGCTGAACTACGTCCGTCACTGGGAGAAGACCGAGCATCTTTCCTACGTTAAAAGACGGACTGGTTATCTGGTCGGATCCACAACAGAATCCTGCTTGAGTTATCATAGGGTTCCCTCCTGAACCACTTCGGAACCCACCCGTGTACCGATCCAACTCATTGTCTTTGCGTATCGCTGCCGCACTCACCTTTGCATGGGTGACCGTTGCGACATCCCAGGAACCGACCGATCAAAACCAGCAGCGGGCAGTCATTGACTACCTGTCTCAGGTCAAACCTCTGCTTGCGGAGAAGTGCTATTCGTGCCATGGAAGATTGAAGCAGGAAGCAGGCCTTCGACTCGAAACTCGCGAGTTAATGATCACCGGTGGTGACAGCGGAGCAGTGGTTAGCGTGGGCGATCCTGGGCAAAGTTTGTTGCTGCAACGAGTAAGCAGCCGTGACGGGGAACAAATGCCTCCCCATGGTGAAGGATCACCTTTGAAAGCGGATCAAATCAACTTGATACGGGAATGGATTCTGCAAGGGTGCAAGGCACCGCCTGAAGTCATTCCTACCAGTCCATCTGATCACTGGGCTTTTCAACCCATCGAACGCCCGAAATGGATGACTGCCAGTTCTGAGACCCGCCCCACCATCGATAAAACAGCCAACCCGATTGATACTCTGCTTGCACACAAACGGGCAACCAAACAAATCCAAACAGTCGCTCCAGCCCCTCGAACGCTACTGCTGCGGCGGCTTTATCTGGACCTGATCGGTCTACCGCCAACTCACACACAACTGCGTGACCAACGTCCACTCTCCGTCATCATCGAAGAACTTTTGACCAACCCTCAGCATGGCGAACGCTGGGCACGCCACTGGATGGATGTTTGGCGATACAGCGACTGGTACGGTCTTGGCAACCAGTTACGTTACAGCCAAAAGCACATCTGGCATTGGCGTGACTGGATTGTCAACTCGTTGAACAAGGACAAGGGTTACGACCGCATGATCACTGAGATGTTGGCTGGTGATGAAGCCTGGCCGACTGATCAGGAAGCGGTCACGGGCACGGGTTTTCTAGCGAGGAATTATTACCTGTTCAATCGAACCACGTGGCTCGACAGCACCATCGAACACACCAGCAAAGCCTTTCTTGGGCTGACGATGAACTGCGCCAAGTGCCACGATCACAAATATGATCCGATCACACAATTAGATTATTACCGGCTACGCGCGATATTTGAACCTCACCAGATTCGGCTCGACGCCGTCCCGGGGGAAACGGACTTTGATAAAGCTGGCCTGCCTCGCGCGTTTGACGACCATATAGACCAGATCACTTACCTGCACCGCCGAGGCGACCCAAAATCACCTGACGAAACGTCGGTGATTGCACCCGGTGTGCCAGCCGTTTTGGCAAGTTTTGCCCCTGCAATTGAACCCATTCAACTTCCGCTTGCAGCACATTCGCCCGGAACGCGACCGTATGTGGTGAGAGATCATCTTGCCAAAGCAACAGAACAGGTCCTGACGGCTCGTACAAAGCTGGAGGACACAAAAAAGAAAAGAGATGAACTGGCGGCCAAACCACCAGAATCGACGACCGACACGCCCCCCCTTGCCTTTCAATTTCACGATGACTTTGACACGCTTGACGCGAATACATGGCGTCTGACTGGAAAGGACTGGAAACATAGTGCCGGTGTCCTGCGTCAGACCACTGCGACACGGGAGCAGCAGTCCGCGAAATTGTTGGTTGATCTACCTCGCGACTTTGAACTTCGCTGCCAGTACACGACCACTGGTGGAACCACTTACAAATCGGTAACGATTCGTTTCGACCAATCAGAAGGCACCGGTTATTCCAATTTTGTTTACACGAGCGCGCACGCTCCAGACCCGAAAGTGCAGGTGGCTTTCGAACGCGACAAGCAATCGACTTATCCAGGTGAGGGAAGAAAGTCGTTTCCCATTGCCGTTGGCAAACGCTATGAGCTTCGTTTTGCTATCCGCGATACACTTGTGAATGTCTGGCTTAATGACGAATTCATGACGGCATTTCGATACCCCAACCGTCGTGATGGTTTCCTGAGTCTGTCCGGTTTTGATGCAACGGTGGATTTTGACTCGATCCAAATTAGTGATCTGAAAAGCAGCGTGGAACTGCGTCAGGCCGGAAAACAGTCCATCGTCAGTGTTGACGAGGCAGAACAGGCAGTCGACGTCGCAGATGCAGAATACACTCTGGCGATTGCCCATGAGGCACTGCTGCAAGCCGTGCTGGAAAAAGAGCAAGCCGAGGCCAACCCGGCCATTGACGCTGAAAAACAAGCGGAATTAGCAACGCTGACGGGACAACGACAAATTGAATGGGAAATCGCGGACCTCAAACGCAAGCGAGCAAGCAACCCAACAGACGCAAAAAAACTGGGCACAATCGACCAGATGTTGGTCAAAGCGCAAGACAATCTGTCTCGATCAAAAGATGAGCCGATTGCCTACAAGCCAATCAGGGGTTCTAGAAAAGCACTCGAGTCACCCGCACACAAGGAACAGGATTACCCGGCGACCTATTCACCTGTCAGTACCGGACGCCGACTCGCCTTGGCAAAGTGGATCACCTCAACCCAAAACCCGCTGACAGCCAGAGTGATTGTCAATCATGTTTGGATGCGGCACTTCGGCCAACCCATCGTTGAATCGACGTTCGATTTTGGTCTCCGCTCACCTGAACCATTACACAGTGATGTGCTTGACCTGTTGGCTTGGGAATTCATGAATTCTGGCTGGAGTTTCCAGCATCTGCACCGGCTGATTGTATCTTCTGAAACCTATGCCCTGAGTGCCACATCAAAAGAATCCGAACCGGCAACCATCGCAGCGGACCCAGACAATCTGTACCTGTGGAGGATGAACTCTCGAAGGATGGAATCTCAAGTGATCCGAGATAGTCTCCTGAGCTTGGCGAATGAACTCGACCCAACGCTGGGCGGACCGTCGATCAGCCCCAGTCCTGAGGCCAGACGACGGAGCATTTATTTCCTGCATTCACGCGACCAGACGGACAGTTTTCTGGACATGTTTGATAACGCCGATATTCTGCAATGCTACCGACGCAGTGCGAGCATCGTACCTCAGCAGGCTCTAGCACTTTACAACAGTCGTCTGGCCATTGAGATGTCGGGCAAGATCGCCCGACAAATAAACGAGCAAACCAAACAGGACAGTCGCAACGGATTCATCCAAAGCACGTTCTTTCTGATTCTGGGACGCCACCCCTCACCATCGGAAGCAACCGAGTGCGAACGCTACTTTGACGAGATGACCAAACTGACAGAGGTCAGCGATGAACAGCAGATTCGTGACCGGTTCGTGCAGGCCATGCTAAATCACAATGATTTCATCACCATCCGCTAGTTGCTGATGAAAACAAATGACATCAGACAGAAATGACATCAGACATTGAAACCGCATCTGATTCCACCAATCTGCTCATGAACAAAACGAAACACCGAACCGGCCAACCCAAGGCCATTTCTCACCGACGGTCATTCCTTCAATCTGCCGCAGGCATTGGTGGCTTGGCACTGCAAGCGATGCTTGCCCGGGAAGGCCACGCCGCTGAAACGGGACCAGGTCAACGACCCGATGGACTGCCACATTTTCCACCGCGGGCAAAAAACGTAATCTGGCTGTTCATGCGGGGGGGGGTAAGCCACATGGAAAGCTTTGATCCCAAACCGAACCTGAACAAGTATGCCGGACAAAGCATTTCGGAAACGCCTTTTGCAGATGTCCAGTCACCCGAAAAACTGAAAAAGGTTCGGGTCGTCGTCGTCAATGACGCCAATGGCCAACAACGCAATAAGATTTACCCGCTACAGGTGGGCTTCAGGAAACGAGGAGAGAGCGGCATTGAAGTCAGTGACTGGTTCCCCCATATCGGTTCCCGCATCGACGACATTTCAGTCATTCGTTCAATGTGGACAACAGACGACAACCACGGTGCGCAAGTCCAATTCCACTCGGGCCGTCACATGCTTGACCCGCGCGTCCCAACACTTGGTGCGTGGGTCAACTATGGTCTTGGGTCCCTCAATGAAAATCTCCCGCAGTTCATCAGCATGGGGCCACGCTTCTTTGATCGAAGCGATGGCCATTACCTTGGCCCAGCCTACGACGCTGTCGGTCTCACCGTTGATCAGGACAACCCACTTGATTTCGCAAAACCCGAAGGGAACATCAGTCGTGCAGAACAGCAATTGGGCTTTGGCCTTGTCAACCATCTCAACACGTTGTCCGAATCCGGCTATCCACGGGACACTGCACTGGAAGCACGAATCAAGTCGTACGAACTCGCCTTTCGCATGCAAACGGCAGTTCCCGATGCGATACGTTTTGACCAGGAGACCGAATCGACAAAACGCCTTTATGGTCTGGACCAAAAAGAAACACGTGCCTTTGGTGAGCAATTACTGGCGGCAAGACGTTTCGCAGAACGTGGCGTACGCTTCATCCAAATCATGCATGGGTCTGGGGCTGCCGGAGCGTGGGACCAACATTCCAACTTGAAAGCGAAACATGCAGAACTTGCAATGCAGGTAGACCGCCCGATCGCCGGACTGCTGGCAGACCTGAAACAGCGTGGCATGTTGGAAGAAACCATGGTGGTGTTTGCCACGGAATTTGGACGTACTCCCGGCTCACAGGGCTCTGACGGAAGGGACCACCACCCACATGGATTCAGCGTCTGGATGGCAGGTGGTGGAGTTCGCGGCGGTATCGCTCATGGGGGAACGGACGAAATTGGTTTCCATGCTGCCGAATCCCCCCATTATGTAACGGACATCCATGCGACGCTCTTGCACCAACTGGGTCTCTACTCTCACCGCCTTCAGGTTACTGGGCACCAACGGCTGGAGCAGGATTTCGGTCATGTGATCCACGACATTTTAGCCTGATTTCAACCGCATTTCGCCGCGTACTGAAATTCGAAGCGAAACCTCCGGTCACGCAAATGGTTGTTACTGAGTAGACTATTTAGTGCTCGTCCATTTCCTACCTTTACTCTTAACAATTCACTTGGCCGTCAGTGAATCAACCGCATTACGTTATCAGCAGTCCGATCCGGACGTTCGTTTGATGCTGCGCGTCCGCGAAGATGATGCCAGCGCATTTGCTGAGTTGATGCAGCGTTATGAATCGAGACTGGTCAGGCTGATGCATGCAATCGGTCCCCGGCACGATCTAGCAGAAGACCTTGCTCAGGAAACATTCATGAGAGTGTTTCGAGCTCGCAAGACCTACGAACCAGGCGCCAAGTTTTCGACTTGGCTATTCACGATCGCCGGTAACGTTGCCCGCAATGCTTCGCGATCGCTGGGGCGCCGACGAGAGGTCAGCGAAGTAGATGCCCCAAGATCGGAAGATTCCCCCAGTGGTCCTCAACTCCTCGCTGCGACAGCACTGGAAGCCAGCGGAATGATGCCGGCAAGGATGGTCGAAGGCGAAGAAAGAGCGAAGGTCGTTCGGGCTGCCGTATCCGCCCTAAGCGAACGCCAGCGGATGGCCTTGATGCTTTCGCGTTTCGAAAACATGAGTTACTTGGAAATCGCTGAGACGATGGAACTTACAACCAAAGCGGTCAAGTCACTTCTAAGCCGAGCCAGAGTGAATTTGAAAGAGCTGCTGCAACCCTACATCGATGCTGGATTGATCAACAGCGAAATCGAGCACACCGACTTCGAGCGCTCCGAGGAAGACGAGTAATGAGTGTTTCAACCATCACTGACAATGCCCCACTCGATCCTGACGACGAGCTGCTGGTTTCCTATCTCGATGGTGAATTGAAACGCCAGGAACAGTCTGATCTTGAAAGTCGTCTGCTGACCAACGAAAAGCTGAGAGCAAGACTGCAGCAACTGCAAACTGGCTGGGATCTGCTCGAAGATCTGCCAAGATCCTCACCCAGTATGAAACTCGTTGAATCAACACTTGAACTTGTTGTCGCCGACATACTCAAAGACCAACCAGCAAAGGCAGCAAGCTGGAAACGCTGGCAGGTCCCCTGTGGCATCGCATTGCTCTGCTTGCTGGCTGGTTTTACATCCTACGCCATTGAGTCCTCGCAACGATCCAACGCGTACCAGAAACAGCTCGACGATCTCGTCATTGCTGGAAACATAAACGCCTACAACTATGGTGGCAATCTGAAATTGATGCGTCAGTTGTCAGCCGACAAGGACTGGGCGCAGATGATTGCCGCGTCCACGGAGATTGGTGACATCCGCATCGACACTGCAGCAGTGGACCTGATAGCTGCGCCTGTCGCCCAGCGAGAATCTGCCCTGCAAGCCATGGCGTTGGAACAGATGGACCAACTCAATTCTCGTTGGGAGCAATTCACACGTTTGAATAAAGCGAACCAGGAACGCATCCGGATCACTGCAGAAAGCGTTGCACAGCAGCCTGATGCAGAGCTGCTCATGGAGACGATGCAAGCCTACGCAATCTGGCGGCAAACCTTACCACCAGAACTGCGAGATCAGATTGAGTCCAGCAATCTGACAGACCGCCGAAACGCCATCAAGCAAGCCGTTGAACGAACATATTTTTCCATTTCGAAACGTTCCAGCCTGCGATTGGATGACGAAACCATTGACTGGATCAATTTTTCACTGGGAGTCGTTCTTCAGGAAAGAATCGAAGGCGGTGATAAAATCACCAAGGCCTATTACGAAGACCTGCTGTCACTTACCAAACTGTTTAGCACAGCCCGCGATGCGAAGCAGGCGACCATCGCGACCATTGTCTTTGGTGGCTCACGTGGCCCAACCGCCGGCATGAATCAGCAAACCGGAACCGTTACGTCGCAACAGCCAAGACCAGGCGGTTCCAACCGCCGCAACCCCTCGGTCAGTTTTTTCTCTCGCTTGGAACGTCCAGCTCCTTTGAGTCCCTCTGAATTGAACACCATCAAAGTCCCGCTTCCCGACACTGCGCGTAACATGCTGAACATCGTTGCTTTGGGCAACCCGCTGATCGAATTGGCGACCATCAAAGTCTGGTGTGAAGAAACAGTTCGTCGGCATTTCCTGAAACGCTTTGACGACAATCTTGATCTCGAGGAACGCTACGAGCACCTGACGCCTGAACGGCAAAATCGGGTCGACCTGCTTCCACCCGAAGATTTCCTGCGTGAAATGTCCCGACCACGACGCGGCCTCCGTTAGGCTCGAATGGCCTGTCGCATGGCACCAACCAGCCGCCGTCCCAGACGACAACTCAACTTGCAATCGACACACTGCTCGCAATCCAAATCACGGCAATTGAACCCGACTTCCAAAGAATCGTCCGCCCCATGAAGGCTGCCTACATTAAACAAACCGGTGGTCCGGAAGTTATTCAGATTGCAGACATCGAGTCTACCGAACCGGGCTTTGGCGAAGTTCGGATTCGAGTCCACGCGGTCTCGGTAAACCCAATCGACACGTATGTCCGTGGCGGAGCGATTGCTTCGGACCTTCCGTCACCTTACATCCTCGGGTGCGATGCCGCCGGCGTCATCGAGTCCATTGGCGAAGGTGTTCAGCACTGTGACGTAGGTGATCGCGTCTGGTGCACGAACCAGGGATTACAGGGCCGGCAAGGCACCTTTGCCGAACTGATCGTCGTGCACGAAAACTGGTGTTACCCCCTACATGATCATATCTCTTACGAAGACGCCGCCGCATGTGCTCTGGTTGGCATCACTGCGCATCTCGGTCTTTATCGTGAGGCAAGACTCGAAGCAGGTGAAACATTGCTATGCATCGGAGGCACCGGAGGTGTCGGATCGATGGTGGTGCAAATGGCCAAAGCAACCGGCGCCCGAGTGATCGCCACTGCCAGCAACGCGGATAAACAACGCCAGTTAGCGGAAATGGGAGCCGATGTGGCGATCAATTACAACAGTGAATCCATCAAGGAGTCGGTCCAGCTCGCGGCTCCGAAGGGTGTCAACGTATTCTGGGAAACACGGCGGGAACCTGACTTTGACCAAGCGATCGAATTGCTCGCGAATCGTGGTCGGATGGTCTTGATGGCTGGACGCGATGCCAGACCGGTGTTCCCCGTTGGCCCGTTCTATGTCAAAGAATGCTCACTGCACGGGTTCGTGATGTTCAAGGCAACAGCCGTAGAAATGCGTGCTGCGGCCGAGGAAATCAATCGCTGGATGGCCAACGGTAAACTGAAAGCTAACATCGCCCATCGAATGCCACTGGAAGCTGCCGGTGAAGCTCACCGACTGCAGGAATCCGCTACGCTGCACAGTAGCGGGCGACTGAATGGCAAGATTGTGTTAACGATCACCTGATCGATCGACCCGTGCGGAAACTTTTGGCTGACGTTCAACAAGCCGGATGCCTTCGCGACGGATGTCCCTACTTAAAATCAATCAGGCAATCAGCTCGTGGATCACCTCGCCACCAAATTGTGACAACTGCTTGTAGCGGCCACCGTGGAAGTAGGTGAGTTTACTGTCATTGAGCCCCATCAGATGCAATAAGGTGACATGCAGATCGCGAATGGGGTGGACACACTCGACTGCCTCAGCACCAATTTCATCGGTTGCACCGACAACGGTCCCTTTCTTCGTTCCGCCACCAGCCATCCACATATTCATTGCATCGGCGTTGTGCCCCCGTCCAAGTGAAGTGACACCACCACGATAATTATTGTCAGGTGTTCGGCCAAATTCGCCGGTCCAAATCACCAGCGTATCTTCCAACAAGCCGCACCTTTTGAGGTCTTTTATCAAAGCTGCGATTGGCTTGTCGACGCTCGCGATACGAGATGAATGCCCACGTTGCAGATAATCGTGACTGTCCCATCCACCGGAGAAAATCTGCACAAAACGCACCCCTTTTTCAACCAATTTCCGAGCCATTAGGCATTGACGTCCAAAAGGCTCAGTGACTTCATCGTCCAGCCCATACATTCGTTTTGTCTGTTCCGTCTCGGTATTCAGGTCAACGATCCCGGGAACGGCCGTCTGCATCCGATAGGCAAGCTCATAGCTCTCAATCCTCGAGGCCAACACATCATGCTGCGGATGGCGTTTCAAATGTGCTGCGTTGAGTTGCGCCAACTCATCAAGCGCCCTGCGTTGATGCTGCCGCGTCCGATAGGCGGGTGGCTGAAGATCAAGAATGGGTGAACCCTGGCTTCTTAGCCGGGTCCCCTGATAGTAGGCAGGCAAAAAACCATTTGACCAATTGGTGGAACCGGCTTGCGGGAGCGCCAGTTCGGTCATCACAACAAAGCCTGGCATATTCTGATTCTCACTTCCCAGCCCATAGCCTAGCCATGCACCCATCGAAGGATCCTCGCCCAAACGGCTGCCGGTGTTCATATGCAGCAACGCTTCAGGATGATTCAAAGATTCAGCCTGGCAACCACGATAGACACACAGTTCATCTGCCACTTGCTTGTCAGCCATGTGAACAAACTGGTCACACATGTCGATCCCTGAATCACCGACTTTACGGCTTTCAAACGGGCTACCGACATAAAAACGTTTTCCTGTCGCCAGTCCTGCGGTGCGTTTGGACTCGGTCACATTCAATCTGGTCAATTCAGGTTTGGGGTCGAATGTGTCGATATGACTGGGTCCTCCTTCCATGAACAGCATGATCACCGCTTTGGCACTAGCTGGGTGCATTGTTGGCTTGGGAGCAAGTGGTCCATCGACCGACTCAGCCTGCACCTCTCGGGCCAATAAATCCGTTAGCGCCACCGCCCCCAGCGAGGATCCGAGTCCAAACAGAAAATTCCGGCGTGTGGAGTTATCCATAAATCATTTGCTCCGCTGCAAGCGGGGAACCAGAGTCAATCATTCAGTAAACGTAAACGAACTCATTTGAGTTAAACAACAACATGGCAAGGTCCGCTAACCCGCGTGTTTCAGGTGATACGGTAGCCGGCTTGGCGTCTGGCACATAGTCTTCAAACACGGGCAGGATCTCTTCAAACTCAAAAGCATCGCCTGTGAATTCTTCCACCAGAGACCGCACGACATGGGTCGGATAAACAACCGGTTGGGGTGTCTGATTCCGGTGATAGGCAATCATTTCATTCACGTAGGCAACAAGCGATTCCTGCTCTCGTTCATCGGGTTCCCTTCCAAACGCAAGCCGTAACGCTGCTGTTACCTGCTGCTGAATGCTCGAATGATCTGCAAGCAAGCGTTGAGCGAACGCGATCGAGCGATCTGTCATTACATCGCTATTCATCAGCGTAAATGCCTGGGGTGAGACTGCTGCAACATCCCGTGTTTCACATGACTCATTGGGATTCGGAAGATTCATAACTTCCATGAATGGGTCAGCCTGGCCGCGAACCCGGTAAGAATAAATGGACCGCCGATTGCGTTCTTCAGGCGTTGCTGAAGGCTGATAGGCGGGTGCAATCGAAAATTGAATCATCCGCGGTTCCAGGGCAACCTCAAGATTGATCTCTGGCATGATTGGAACGCCTCCCATTTCAGGATTCAGTTCACCGGTTACCGACAACATCGCGTCGCGCATCTCTTCCGCGCTCAGACGCCGTGGCAGGTAGTGTGCGAGCAGCAGCCCATTGGGATCAATCGTCCGCAACTCTTCCACCTCAGGGTGTGTACTTGATCGGCGATAAGCTTGTGACATCACGATCAAGCGGTGAAGTGGTTTCGAGTGTCCACCGTTGGCAAGAAACTGATTCGCCAGCCAGTCAAGAAGCTGTGGATGGGTCGGCTGATCTCCCTTCACGCCAAAGTTATTTGCCGTGCCCACTATCCCTCTCCCAAAATGGTGCTGCCAGATTCTGTTGACAAACGATCGTACAGATAACGGATTCCGAGGGTCGGCAATCCATTTAGCGAGTGCTAAACGCCGCCCATTGATGTCGTTTCCAATTACATAGGGATCGTCCTTCGATACGTTCGCAACCGGAACACCACACGCGCTCAGAACGCCCGGCGAGACAGTCTCGCCAGCTGCCTGATGGTCGCCACCGATGAAGATTGTGGAAGATGGCTTCCACTTGGCATTCATCTTGCTTGGCTCACGAAGCTTGCGTCCGTTTTGCGTCTGATCGGGACCATTAAAAACGCCCTGCACCATGGGCTGGTAGCGTTCCTTGCGACGTTCCCAAATCCAGGTATCCTGCTCGCGTACCTTCAGGCGTCCTTTCTGCATGTCACTCAAGCCGACGTGACGGGGTGGCTTCTGATCCTCTGGATCTTTCCGGCGGGCATTTTGATTTTTGTAGGGCAAGTCATGCTCAACATACCAAGCCTTGGCCGCGGCTTCCTGTTTGTCGATCAATGTCTGGCGTTTACCGTCTGCAAACTGGTGCAATCGGTCAACCAGTTTTTGTCCGTTTTTGAAACCGGACCTGTTCTCTTCGGGCAGAAATTCCGCCGGCATTTCGGCTGGCTGGGTTGCGGAAAATGCTGCATACAACCGGTAATAATCGCGTGTTGGAATCGGGTCAAACTTGTGGTCATGGCACTTGCAACAACGCATCGGGATTGAAAGGAATGACTGTCCAACGCTGTGGACCACATCATCGCGATACAGCTGCCTCGCCTCATCCTGAGGGATCATGGCTGTACCCCATGGCCCCATTCGTAAGAAGCTTGTCGCGATCACCGACTCCGGGTCTCCCGGACGATATTCGTCACCAGCAATCTGCTGCAGAACGAATTCATCAAACGGCTTATCTTTGTTGAACGCACGAATGACATAATCGCGATACCGCCAGGCATTGGAACGCTCGTAGTCATTCGAAAAGCCGGCTGTGTCGGCGTATCGTACAATATCCAGCCAATGCTGGGCCCACCGCTCGCCATAATGAGGACTGGCCAATAAACGGTCGATCAATTCGCCCCATGCCTGATCAGGATTGATCGACCAGGCCCTCAGGAAACCACTGATTTCTGTCTGCTTGGGTGGCAAACCTGTCAAATCAAAGGTCACTCGTCGAATCAATTCCCCGGGTGTCGCTTGCGGAGCAGGCGTAAGTTTTTTTTCCTGCATGCGGGCGTCGATGAAACCATCAATGGAATCGAACGGAAAATCCTGCTGCAACGGCAGGAAAGCCCAGACATGCTGTTTGTCGTACCTGCGATACGTCCATGCATCCGCGAGTCCACCGCTGGTTGCAACCAGAACACCATCGGCATTTTCTGGTACCGACCATTCTGCTTGACGTATTGCGTTCTGTTGCGCCGCCGTTGGCCATACCGCGCCGGCCGTAACCCAGCGTTCGATAGCAGACACCTGCTCAGCGGTCAGACGATCATTCACCTTGGGTGGCATTTCCAGCCCATCCCAACGCACCGCCTGAATCAGCAGACTGGCCGCTAAGTCACCGGGAATCATTCCCGCCTCACCAGAATCTCCTCCCAAAAGTAACGATTCGCGTGTTCCGACATCAAATCCTCCCTTCAAATCATCCGGCACAGCACCATGGCAGCCGAGGCACTTCGATTTCAGCAATGGAAGCACCTTGAGAGTGAAGTGCTTTTCCTCCATTCCCACGGGACCGGAATTCTGAGCAAGCGTCTGCGGTAAGCAGCACGCATTCAGAACGCCAAACATAAAGAGACAGATTCTCTGCAAGCAAGGGAAAGTCATTCCAGTTAGCATTGATGAGTAAAACGAATTGAGTGGGCGGGAAAGGGAAGGCAAGGAACCAGATCGTTCATTCTAATCAAAGTTTACCCTGCAGGATTCGGTGATGAAAACAGTCAGCCAAACCGCGCCGAATGCTCAGCAGAGCAACTTTGACAGCGTCTGCTCCACGTCCCATTGACCTGGCAATCTCATTGATTGGTGTGGAACGAAAATAACACAGGTGGATCATCTCGCAGTTAACCGGCAGTAAATCACTGACGCACTGACGCAAGGCAATCCGCATTGATTCGAGTTGATCGACCTGCCGCTCGGTTTCATTCGATAAAGCAGCAACCAACTCGGAATCCAAAAGATATTTATCCCGATCCCGACCACGCACGTCCGCTAAGACCTGAAATCTCGCAATTCCCAGCGTCCAAGGCATGAATGAATCACCGTCGCGAAAATCATTTTTTTCCTCCACAGGACCAGATTGGTTTCCTACACCACGTCTGAGGCACGAGTGTGATCGGCCAGCATGGAATAGATGTACCCGAACAGCCGCCCCTGATTCTCGGCAATCTGCTGGACAAAGGATTCTGTCTTTTCCGTCTCTTTCGTGTTGTCTCCCAGTCTAAGGGATTACCAAGCAGCAGGCTTTGGTTACAGAGGAAACCCGAAAAAATTCAAAACACCCTCGCCAGCTCAAGCAAGCCCATGGACACGTCCAGTCGGGTGCGCTATCGCAAGCACTGAGCACCGCAAGCACTGAGCAACTGGCTACCGCAAGCATGTGGTTCAGGCAGTAGCAAGCACTGTGGCTGTCGCACTTCCCTCAGCGGTGTGAGACAAGCATAGGACATGGTCCTTCTGTAACGCTTCAGGAACATCCCGAAACCCGATCTCCACTGTGGTTTGCTCCCTGCGAAGCGTTGGCGGCACCTGTCGTTTTGACAACGCCAATGCCCCGGTCACAAGGTCGACCATGGCACTTGCTGCACCGCAGTGCCCCAACGACGCAATGGTGGCGACAACGGGTGCTCCGGGAACAGCCGCCGACAATGCAGTACGTTCGTTTAGATCCATGACTGGATCCCCCATCCCGTGACAAACAACCAAACCCAGCTGTTGAGGTTCGAGTCCCGCATCAGCCAGAGCCCTGCTAATCGCCAATTGAATTGCTTCAGCCGAACCCCGCTCCCCGGATTCCAGAGTCGATGACCTCTTGGCTCTTCGCATCGCACCCGAAGCTACAAAACAGGAGGCGTAAGAAATGATTCGGGCCAGTACATTCGCCCCTCGGCACTGAGCATGCTCTTCGCTCTCAATCAGCAGCGAAGCAGCAGCTTCACCACCTACGACACCGATCGATTCCGGATCGTGTGGTCGCGAGCTGAGTTCGACAGGATCCGACACAGCTGGCAATGGCAAGTCCGCTCGATAATTCATCCGAGTTGTATTAATGCGTGTACCGGTAGCTCCCGCGATCATGACCTTGGCGATTCCACGCTCAATGTACGAGACGGATTCAATGACGGCTGCAGCTCCCGACACATCCCCCAAAACCAGCGTGTTGTTTGGGCCATGGGCATTGATCGCAATTCCCACATGACAAGCGGGCATGTTTGGCAAATGCTTCAGCATCCAAAGGGGCGTTACTTTCTTCATCGCGACACCACCGAACATGGAGGGATCAAACTTGCCATCCTCTGTAACGCTGGCCTTGATGGCATCCTCCATAGCGAGCGGAGAGCCATAAAACATTTCACTACCGAAGACAATTCCCACATCTTGCGACTGCAACTCGCCTGAATCACTCAGTGGAAAGGATTCAGCCAGACCAGAATCATCTACGGCCAGCAGGGCAGCCGCAAAGCCTGTTTGAATCTCGCGGCACATGACCTTCAGTGATTTCCGGGGACGCACGTACTGTTTGGCATCAAAGTCGGTAACGGGCCCGCCGATCCAGTAGCCAGTCAGAATGTCCGACGCCGAGGGCACGGCACCTCCATCGGTGCGATTGGCCAACGAAGTGATCCCCGAGCGTTTCTGCAGCAGCCCATCAAAGAAAGCTTCACCGCCGATACCTATCGAAGACACCACTCCCAATCCGGTGATAACAACGTTGCTGCGGGGCATGAAAAAATGGGCAAATGAGTTGCGAGGGTGAAAGCCGAAAGTATGAATTGTGGACGCGATATTGAATAGCCAATCACTCACAAATCATGGCCAGAGTCAGTCGTCCAGTAGCGACCGGTCGTAGAGTCGATGGACTTTGGTCCGTGTCGCCCCACCTCTCTCGATCGTACCACGGGAAAGCTGGTTGCTTTCCAGTACCCATGAAAACTCGCCAATCTTGATCCCATAGGCGATCGCGTCAGGAAGAATCCGGGAAAGCGTCACAAGTCCCAATCCCCATTTCTGGTATTCGGGCAGCACATTGGTGCTGATCACGCGGACGCGATCAATGGAACGCTTTTGCCGCAATATCTGTAGCCAGCCGAACGGGAAAAGGTGCCCATTGATCTTTTTGATGATCTGATTGAAGTCCAGCAAGGCAAACCCCGCACCGACCGGCTTGCCATCAATTTCTGCGATACTGGTCAATTCTGGCACGATCAATCGTTTTAAACCCTTGCTCTGATGGTCAATCTCAGCCTCGCTCATGGGAACATAGCCCCATGTCTGCTGCAGCGACAGGTTGTAGATTTCTAGAAAAGATCGAACATCGGCACTAAAATTATTTCGGTCAATCGGCCGGCATTCGACCCGAAATCGCCGTGTCGCCTCGGCAACGACAAACATCACCTTAGGGTCCAGTTCGTTGATAATGTCAATGTGGGCATCGTAACTGAACAGATCCTGAACCTTGGTAAAGCCAAAACCTTCGATCAATCGACCATAGTATTCATGGTTGTAGGTAATCATGAAGGTGGGCGGCGTATCAAATCCCTTCACCAGCAAACCACACTCGTAGTTCAAACTGGGATTCACTGGCCCACGCAACATCGTCATCCCCCGCTGACGCAACCAGTCACCGGCAACCGAGAACAATTCGTTGCTGGCCTCGATGTCATCCATGCACTCATAAAAGCCAAAGAACCCCATTTTCTGGTTGTAACGACGATTATGCTCATGATTGACGATCGCCAAAACACGCCCAACCAAACGGTCGCCTCGACGAACAAGGAATGCCTGTCTGTCAGCCTGGTCATAAAAGGGATGAGGTTTGAAACCCACCATTTCACGACGCAATCCCCAAAGTGGTGGGACCCAGCAGTCATCGTCGACGTACAGATCCCGCTCCAATTTCAGGAACGCTTTTTCATCCCGCCGATTCAGGACCGGCTCACATCGAAGAACATCACTCATAATGAATTCATTTTACTGACAGTCCAAGATCCGAATAACTTCTCCGCGCAGGCCATGTCAGCGTTGGCCCACCCAAACCGTCCGGTTCCAGATCATAGAGAGAATGGATGAGCGAGTCTAAGCCTGTCATTTTGCGAAGTTCTGCCAATGCAACCTTACGTCACTTGATAAGAATGCGGGACAATCGATCTCGACGGAAAGCAAATCGAGTTATCGTCGATGGATGGCGTGAAACATCCCAGGCAATTCACGCAGGTTTGGAGTTATGCGGGATTTACGTACCGGAATCGCTCAATAACGGCAAAAGCAACGATTTGGAGCCTGTTTTACCAGTTGTGATGGCCCATGCCAGCGGCGTTAACAAGCTTACTTGGGTGGCCGATCCGCTGATGGACCAGATCGGTTATGGCCAGTCTGCGAGGGGTGTGGTTGCTGAATTTATTCGCCCCGATTCTTCTCTAGAATCCCTCGCTTTACCAGAAAATCCACTCATTTTGGTGTTGGATCAGATCGAAAAACCCGGAAATATCGGAGCCGTATTCCGATCAGCCGACGCTGCTGGCGTCAACGCAATCCTGATGAGCGACTGCGTGGACCATTACAACCCTAACTCGATTCGTAGCAGCTTGGGCACGATTTTTCAGATTCCATTGGCCAGCGGGACAGAAGAGGAACTCTGCAACTTCCTCAGCTCTCGCTCAATCAATATCCTTGCCGCACGGGTTGAATCATCCAAACTGCTCTGGGAATGTGAATTACGGGGACCGACGGCAATCGTGCTTGGCAGCGAAGCCAAGGGATTGAAAGAACGCTGGAGCGTTGGCAACGGGCTTACCATTGACGGACTTCGCATCCCAATGGCGGGCCGGGCTGACAGCCTGAACATCGCCGCATCGGCCGCCATCATCGCTTTTGAGGCTGCTCGACAGCGGCAACCCAATTAGCGTCGGTGATGTCCAGAACACCCGTTACACGTGGGGGAAACGTAAAAATCGTTAATGTCAAGCCAATCGGAATCCGATACCTCACATACAGAACCCCAACTCTGATGTTCTGGTGTTATAGAAGATGCGCCTGACGGGTGCATTGATTGATTCAGTCTGGACGCAAGGATGCGGCATGCGTGACCCACAAAAAGCACTGGCAAATCGACTAAAGCACGGTCGACGCGAATGGCTTGTCATCCTTCTGCTAGCTGGATCTCCGGCTCTAGCCCAGCAACCCAGAACGGGCAGTTTTAGCGTCTTACCGCCGCTACCACTGGGAGCAGTTGGGCAGTCTACAGGCATTCGCTCCAACCCCTTCTGCGAAACAGAGGAAACGAAACCGCAATCTACGGTTCAATTGACAACAGGCTCGAATCAGCCCTCACGAACAGTGCGTCTTAGCCCCATCGGAGCGGCGATTGGCCTGAACTCCATTGAAAGCGATCAACGGCTACTTGCACCGCGACCCGCAGGACGTGCTCCTGCAATGACGATTGAGCCTACCCACCGTTCTGCCGTGCAATCCAATCCGCTGATCCAATCGGCTCACCACAGCAATACGCAGTTGGTGGACACACGATTGTCATCTGCAAAACCAGTCACCAAACCAGTCACCAAACCAGTCACCAAACCAGTCACCAAACCAGTCACCCCCGGCGGACGTTCCTCGAGAATCGCCTTGGCTGCCAGACACGATCTGAAATCAAATGGCAACCCCATCGTTCTCGTCAATCCCGCCCCGACGAAGCTATTAATCGTCCAACCGAACCAGCCAGCCCTCAAATCGCACCAGCAATTAGCAGCGTCTCCACTGCAACCAGCAGGCAAGCCGCAACAAAGTCTGATCCCCCCCGTCTCGACAGATTCAGTTTTAGCACTTGAAAACCATCCTGTACTACCGGCTAAGCCATCCAATGCTACCGCAGACAAGTCGGTCGCGTCGCCGGTGACGATTCCCACTGCCACAGCTACTTCCGAGGACACAGCTACTTCCGAGGACACAGCTACTTCCGAGGACACAGC
>JAPKCI010000089.1 GCA_028823035.1 Rubripirellula sp. | reverse complement strand
CTTGGGCGAAGACAAATTCAGAAGTGGGAGCATTCTGATCAATCGCACCGAATAATTCCGCCTTGCCTTCCGCTTCGCCCACGCGTCCGTAACCGACGATGTACGGAGCGAGGTTTTCGCCAATCTGACGAGCGCTCTGCTCGCTATAAGCCTTCGGCTTAAGCCCCTTCTTCTGCAGCTGATCAAAGATTTTCATCTCGCCCGCCATGCCACAACCAAGACCATACTTCGACACCAGCACCCCAATCCGGCTACCAATGTAAAGACCTTCGAAAAACGGCTTGCCTTTCTCTCCCTCGCCACCACTGTGATACGTTACCTCATCGATATCAGTGGCAATGTGATAGAGAGGATGATCGGGTGGCAAGACCCGGAATCGCGATTCGGGGAACATGTCATCAAACACCTTAAGCGACGAATCATAGAACCACGGAGAACCATACACGGAGTCGCAAACAATCATCCCGCCATCAAGCACGTATTGTCGCAGCTTGTTAATCACCGTCGGAGTGAACTTCACCTCACGAACGCCGCCCAGCAGGATCGCCGGCATGAGCGCCGGGTCGTAGCTAAACTCGGCGAGCGACGTCTGGGTGGGCATATACTTAAAGCCCTCGCTGCGCGCCCGCTTATGAAACTCCAGCATATCATTGGGGGCCAGATTCCAATCCTCGGTCAGTTCCTTACCGATGATCGCACCACTGCCCCACTTTACCTTCCCCAGCAGATAGTCAGGCGAAGGTGGCTTGACCCGCTCGGACTGTGGAATCGGCATGCCAGGCAACGAGGGAATAATATCGCGTTTCTCACCACCTTTGATTCCCGTCTGAAGCTTTTCGTTCCTGTCCTTAGCCGATTTGACAAACCAGGCATCTGAGGAAGCGCCTTTTCCCTCTTGACCGGACCCTACCGGCTGAAAAGCCAGCAGCGCAACCGTCAGGATGGCTGCAGTCAGCAGGAAAGACGAAAACGATTTCAGGCGTGAGCGACCCGGGTGAGTCATGACTGGTTCCTTTGCGTTGGATGATCACTCATCTGTACTGTCACTCCCAGCGGTGCAGAATATGGACAGATTATTTTTCGAATTAACTGACGTGGGATAGGCTTCCAGCCTGTCACAACTACCTAACACGATAGGCTTCCAGCCTATCCCCCGTTGGCTAATGGCTAATGGCTAATGGCTAATGACTAATCCTTTCACCGCCATTGAAATCCCCGTTACGAACATTTTCACCGATAATGATCTCGGCGGTAGGCGGGGAGGGGGAATCGGGAAAGAGTGTCCCCCGCAATTGAAAGTCATCTAGGCGCGGTTGCCCAGACTCGGGAAAGTGTGTCACCTGCAACTGGAAGTTGTCCAAATGAGCGACGCCGTCGCGTTCTCCTCCCCCATCTTGTGTGTCGATCACAACGAAGAGCCTCTTCCTCGCTTCCGTTGCCGTGGCAGTCGCCTTGCCCGACGCGATTGCGTACGTGCCGGCGGTGGACGTCGTACCGGACAGCAGCGTCGCGAAAGCGGTTCGCGTGCCACTGATCAGGTCGTTATCAGTCGTGAATAATTTGATGGCGATCTGGTCCTGGGCCGTCCACCAAATGTCCCCCAGCCAAACGTAGCGGATCTCGAATGAATCGCCCGTGCGGATGGTATACGCAGTATCCTGCGCTGGCAAACTTGCGTGCTCTTCCGATAAAAGAAGGTTGCGTGTGCCGTCGTAATCACGGGTTTCTTGTGTGGCAATCGAGTTCGGTGCACCGGTGATTGAAATATTCTCCCAAATCGGTGTTTGGGCCCACGTGCGGTCAGGAGCGACGAGCTGCGGAAGCATGTTGCTGTCCGTGGAAGCGACGACGCGATAGCCTGCAGAGACGGCAACCGTCTTGCCGTCACTCACCCGACGGATTTGGACGTTCCCTTCACTGACATAAAGCATTGTAGATTCGGGTCCTGTCTCCACATCAAACTGCGTTCCGATCACCGTGAGAACGGCCGACGGCGTGTGGATCAGCATCGGTTCGCCTGCCGGTTGAGGCACCACATCCGCTGAAAACCGGCCCTGTTTTAGCCGTAATTCCTTCTGCCCTTGATCGGAAAAGGTGAGTATCGAATCACCGGAGATCATGCCTGTCGAACCGTCGTGGAACTCCAATTCGAACCACGAGTCCGGCGCCATTCCTTCAATCGTTCCGCCGCGCAGTTCGGCTCCCTCGCTTAATGCGTTCGACCAGCGTGTTGGCGTTTGCGGTGAGCCAGCACCTTGAACAATCTGACCACCGTCGCCGATCCAGGTCAGCGTTCCGTTCAGCCCAGTAATCCGCGCGATGCTGCGGCCGGCGTTCACACGCTGATAGTACAGAGTTGCCGTCAACGCAACGATGATTCCTGCAGCCATCGCCAGTGTTGCCCTGACGTAGTAAGTCGTCGCTGATTTCGGGTTTGAGAAACTTGACCCACTGGCTAGCGATATCGCCCCAACACTCTCGGTATCGGCCACTTCACGAATGACCGCATCGAGATGGGCGAAACTATCAAAGGTCGCACGCGCCTCGGCGGACTCACGTAATTCTTGCTGGAGCGTTTCAGACTCTACTTCGCTGATACGACCATCAAGCCAAGCACCAATCCGTTTCTCCAAATCCGAATGCGACATTATGCGTTCTCCGCCGCTAGTGCCTTTGTGACGCAAACGAGCACGACTGCACGTAATCGTTGAATAATCTTGTAGAACGCCTGCTCGCTTTTCCCCGATTGCAACGCCACTTCACGCATGATCACACCGGGTGAATGGACGTTCAACAGTAATTCACGTTTCGAACGTTCCAGTTTTCCAAGGCAAGCCTCCAAGTGTCGCCGACGAATCTGCTGAACCTCCTCTCCACTGGACTCTTCCGCCAGTAGATCCCAAACGTCGTCGGCAAAGACCAGAGGGCTTCGAGCAACTCGACGTCGGTACTTCAATGCCTCGAACCGAGCGATCGTGAGTAGCCACCCCCCAAACGACGTGCCATCTTCAAAATCATCGAATTTCCGCCACGCAATCAAGCTCGCCTCCTGAGTGACCTCTTCCACTTCGTGCCACGTCGGCAACAATCCGCGCAGAAACGAGCGCACGCTCGGCTCATGTTCTACGAGGAGTCGCACAAAAGCTTCGTAACGCTCGTCGTCGTTCGAAGTGGTTCGTTTTTTCGCAGATTGATCATCCACAAGCTATTACTCCCGACCGTCGATAATCTGGACAGAAATTTTCCAAATATACCTCCAAACGCCACGAACTCGCTCCTGACCCGAACCAATCGGTCCACCAGATCGCAATTGTAACGAATCTGGCTGATTCTTCTTCCAGCGTGTCCGTAGAGAATACATAGGTATTTGCCGTCATGGCCGAATCGGTTCGCGATTCAGGACGACAGCGACTGAGCGTGCTGGGCTGAGATGCCGAAACAGGCCAGCAGACGCTCACGCTCGAATTTAACGAAACCAATGGACACTCAAGTAACGTCCGTCGTGTGAGTTTCAGCCCCGACGGGCGAAGGGATCGATGAAAAGTAAAAGTCGCCCAGTTACCGGCGACGAATTCGACCGAATGCTGAAAAAGGTAACTGATGTAGTCGGGAAAGTGGCGGCCGAGTCCTGCCGACACTACCTGCGAGGGCTGTGGTGGTCCGGGTTGCGTAAGCTGCTTGGGTACCCTGAGAGTAAAGGGCTTGAAGGGCTGCCGAGTACCGTTGAGAGTACGCTGGAGCGTCTCAGGCCCCCGAATAACAAGGAGCGACAAATAGCAAAGGAGGGACTCGAACCCCTGACACTCGGACAATGATAAGCGGGGCAGAGTCGACTGGATTGAGCGGAACGATGATTCCTGAATCAGCCGGATTGCGCGTGATTGAGATTTCGCGGGCCTTCTTGGTTTGAATTTTGGTCAGGTATACTGATAACGTTCAGGCGATTCAATTCAATGCTTGTCCTTTAACCAGCTGCAATCGGAATCATTATGAAGTTACCTCTGTTTTTGTCTCTCGCTGGCCTTGCGATTTCATTGCCAGTCCTGGCGGAGACCCATCAGCACGTTTTCAAACCAGCAGGTGAGTCAGAGGTATACAAAGAGGCCTCTGGCGACAAGCTTTGGATCTATCGCTTTGATCCACCTGGAGAAATAAAAGGAATACGACCTGCCGTTGTTTTCTTTTTCGGGGGCGGGTGGAATGGTGGAACGGTCACGCAGTTTGAGCAACACGCACGCTATCTGGCTGCTAGAGGAATGATTGCATTTGTAGCGGACTACCGTGTGAAGAGTCGACAGAATACTGGGCCAGATGCTTGTGTCGCAGATGGTAAATCAGCGATCCGCTGGGTGCGCAAAAATGCGAAACGACTGGGAGTAGACCCGGCACGTATCGCGGCGGGCGGGGGTTCAGCGGGTGGACATGTTGCCGCGGCGACCGGCATGTGTGACGGGTTGGATGACCCTGCCGAAAAGGACTCTGGCATCAGTTCAAAAGCAAATGCCTTATTGCTATTCAATCCTGTTTATGACAATGGACCGACCGGATATGGACATGCTCGCGCCAAAAAGTGGTTTCCGGCGATTTCACCAGCCCACAATGTAAGCAAAGACGATCCACCAACGATAGTATTTCTGGGCTCGAAAGACAGTTTGATACCTGTCGCGACAGCAAAGAAATTTGATGAGGATTTGAAATCCGCGGGTGTGAAGTCGGAGATTTGGATTTATGACGGCCAGCCTCATGGATTCTTTAACGAAGGAAAAAATCAGAAAGCGTTTCTTGATACCGTAAGAAAAATGGATGCATTCCTGACGTCGCAGCGTTGGCTTGAGGGCGATGTTGATGAGAAGTTACTGACGTCGCTGTTGAAAAATCCGATCAAAAAATAAGTAGGCTGGTAAATGATTCAATTGATGAAACGCAGCCAATTGGCACGACTCGCGGAGCAGCGGATTTTGTTTGCGTTCTTGCTCGTTGTGGCATGGGTTGTCCCGGGCATAAGTTTTGCCGATGGCCTGCCCAATATTATCTACGTGATGTGCGACGATCTTGGTTACGGGGACATCCATTGCCTTGCCCCTGAGACCAGCAAGATTCCGACGCCTCATGCCGATCGGTTGGCATCGGAGGGGATGGTATTCACGGACGCCCATTCAGGTTCATCGGTCTGCACGCCGACGCGTTACGGATTACTGACGGGGCGGTACAGTTGGAGGACGCGTTTGCAAAAAGGAGTCGTGACGGGTTTTGCTCCGTGCTTGATCGATAAAGACCGGCCGACAGTAGCCAGTTTTCTCAAGGCGCGGGGGTACCACACGGCCATCATTGGCAAGTGGCATCTCGACTTTCAGTACTTGGATCCCGATTCTGGGGATGCTTACAGCCAGAAGCAACACAATACACCACCCGTGGGAGCGATCATTCCGGACGGGCCAGTACATCGTGGTTTCGAATATTACCACGGGTTCCATCATGCTCGTAATATGAAGGCTGTGATCGAAGACGATCGGGTCATCGCGCACGATGAGGTCGTCAATATGCTGCCGCGGTTGACCCGAAAATCGGTTGACTACATTGACTCGCGTGTCGGAAATTCGGATCCGTTTTTCCTTTACGTTCCTCTGGGTTCGCCACACACGCCGATCGTGCCCGCTCCGTCATGGAAGGGCAAGAGCGGAATTGGTGACTACGGTGATTTCGTGATGCAGACAGACAACGTTTTGGGTGAAATTGTCTCTGCATTGGAACGCAATGGACAAGCTGAGAACACGCTGGTTGTCTTTACCAGTGACAACGGTTGTTCGAAGGCGGCAGGCATCGGCAAACTTGCGGAACAGGGCCATGCAGTAAGCGCAAACCTACGTGGCTCAAAGGCGGATTTGTGGGATGGCGGACATCGCGTGCCTTTCATTGTCCGTTGGCCCGGCAAGGTTGCCCCCGGAAGTTTCTGCGATCAGCTCATTTGTCACACTGATCTATTCGCCACGGTTGCCGGCATTACTGACTCTGTGTTTCCTAAGGGTGATGCAGTGGATAGCGTCAGTTTTCTGCCGGCGATTCAGGGTTCTCAGATTGTCTCGACACGCAATGGAGTGATCCACCATTCCATCAGTGGGCACTTTGCTTACCGACGTGGGCCATGGAAGCTTCTGCTGGCTCGGGCCTCAGGAGGGTGGAGTTCGCCGAAGGAAAACCAGGCTCCCGCTGGTGCGCCGCAAGGGCAGCTTTACAACATGCATAGTGACGTCGGCGAGCAGAATAATCTGTACGACGAGCAGCCGGCAATTGTCGCGGAATTGCTGGGATATTTGCGATCGGACGTCGCTCGAGGCCGCAGTACTGTCGGAAGCGAAGCGGCAAATGACGTCAATCACATCGAGATATGGAAAAACCGAGTTGTCGTGAATCCGAACAAGAATTCGCTGCCTGCAAAAGGGAACAAGAAAAAGAGAAAACCAAAAGGCAGGCAGGGTGACGACGCCCCGTGATCCATGGCGGGCTGCCCCCCGGGGCGGTTCGCGCGATAGCGATGTGTGCTTTTTTGAAAAACCAGACGTCTGTTTGGTCACCAGCGTTTTGCCACTTGGTACTTAGCCACTGGAATGTGTGGAGTGGCAATCCTTTCGCGAGCTGATGAACCGTTGTGCTTTGAATAGAATTGTGTAATCAGGTTCGAAGCGTTACCTTGGATTTTGAACGAGTCGCGGTGAGTTAGACTCACACGGCGAACACCGCGACTCGATTCATTCGGAACGCTCGTGTTTATAAGTTTTGTTCTCGGACTTTCGAGTTGTCAATAAGGATCATGAATGCAAAATCCCTACGTATCGACCTCGGTCGATAGCGGTCCTGAGGCGGACGTAGGTAGGTACCTACCCAACCCGGTTGTGCTCGGTTTGAGTTGGGGCGGTTGGCTTTATCCAGTTCTGGTGCTCGTGTCTCTCTATGGAACCTGGCTGCTTGCTTGGGTAGCGCTCGGTTCCATCCCTGTACCGATGAGAGACGACCCGAAAGGGATCAGCATGATCACGTTACCGTACATAATGACAAATGTTCTCTTGATGGTTGCCCCGGTTGGCTGCATAGCAGGGGTGTTGGGACAATTTCTGTATCACGGTCGCACGATGATGTTTCGATTTCTGCACGCGGGCGGTGTTGCACTGTTGTGGTTTGGATCGTTCAGCCTGGTTGGGTGGGACCCGGGGAGAGTCGTCGAGTGGTTTTTTGATTAGCACCAATCTCGCGTGTTCTTTTCCAATGTCTGCCGAGCGAGGGCGTTTCCACGCGGCGTCAGGGGCCGCTTGTCGCCGGTGTGTTTGTCCTCCAGTTCTATACCAGTTGTTTGTTGAGCCCAAGAAAACAAGTGTCCGAGCGGCGGGTTCGGTAAACTGTGGCAAGAACCGCTACAATTTGGAGTCATGTATCCCGTGTGGTTGGCGAGATATGTTTATTTGTAGTTGCATTTGATGCCAAGCCGGCAGAAATCTGCTGGCTGGTATTGGCAGACAATTCAAGGTTAGTCAGAAGGTTCAATTCAATGCAGGATGAACTGATCATAGAGCACCGCCGCAGGAGTCGACGGTTTTTCATGCAGTTGGGAACGGCTGGTGTGTTGGCAATGCGTTCACACCCGTTGTTCGCCACGGATGACGCGGAATCCGCGTCACTAGAATCTGTGATCGCCGGCATGGAAACCTGGCTGACACAACAAGACAAGTTTCGGGACGTTTCCCGTGGGAACCCACTACCCCATCAATTGCCCGAAGAAAAGAAAAAGGCAGTGGGCCTGACTCGGGAGACTTGGGGCCTGGAAGTGGTGAGCGATGAAGATAATCCGACCCGGTTGCGTAAGCCGTTAACCGTGGCGGACGGGACGGCACTTGACTTCAACACACTCGTTGAGTTGGGGAAAACCCATGCTGTGCGGTTTGCCAAGGTGATGTCCTGTTTGAATCTCGGTTGTCCGTTGGGAACAGGTATCTGGGAAGGTGTGCCTTTGCGGACCGTGCTCTGGATGACCCAACCCGTCAAGGATTTGCGAAGGGTGTTTTACTACGGGTATCACAATGATGATGCCAAACAGATGTTTCGCAGTTCCCTTTCGGTGAATCGGATCCTTGAAGATCCAGCTGGTTTGCCACCTGTCATTCTGTGTTACAAATTAAACGGGCAATGGTTGACGCCAGAAAGAGGCGGTCCAGTGAGGATGGTGGTTCCAGAAGCTTATGGGTTTAAGAGTATCAAGTGGCTGTCACACGTCGTACTGTCGAACATCGCGCACGCCAATGACACGTACGCCGAACAAAATAATGATGTTGACAGCCCGATCAAGACATTTTGCAGCTTCTTTCCTGCTGGAACTAGTTGTCGTGCGAATGCTCCTATCCCATTGACCGGTTGGGCACAGATTGGTCTGGCGGGGCTGAGCAAGGTTCAGATCTGGGTGCAGAATCGGTCTGAAACTCTGCCAGAGGGCGATCCGTACTTTAAGACGGCACCTTGGCAGGACGCTGAGATTCTCGGTCCACCGCAGGATCTCGGTCCACCGCAGGAATGGGGCGGTGGTCTGCCAGGCGGAAAGATCGACAACCCAACCCTTGGATTTGATCCAGACGGCCGCCCCATTGAGTGGCCGATGCGGTTAACAAAAGCACATTGGGCAATCTTGCATCCTGGTTTACCGGCGGGTGAATACACAATCAGATGCAGAACGATCGATCAGAATCAGATGGCACAGCCCATGCCGAGGCCCTTTCGTAAATCGGGCCACGCTTCCATCCAATCCCTCCGGATGACGGTTGAGTAATTGCCGCAGTGGAAGGACCCTGTCCTCTGTTTTTGCATTGCTCAGCAGTTGCCGGTTGAATCGTGGGCTGGGCGAATCGCGGCGGATGATTGGTCTCATCAATTCGTTGCCCGAGCGTGAATGGTTCGGGAGGGAACTGACATGAATCGACTGATCCGTGGGATGCGGATTTGCTTACAGTTCGATTTCATAACCTTTGCGGAAGTCCCGGGCTAACATCGCTGTCGCCTTGGGATCGCCTTGAATCGATTGGGTAGATGGGTCCCACTGGATTTCCCGATTGAGGCGGATAGCGATGTTGCTGAGGTGGCAGGTATTGATCGAGGCTATGTGAGTCCAGAGATCAGAAGCGGGTTTCTGTCGACTGACAACGCAATCGCAAAAGTTATTCACGTGTTCTACCAGCGGCCCACCATACATCTTTTGCAGCCAATCTGCTGGTAGCGGATTTTCGGTCAGGTCTTCGATTGGCTTTCCGGCAATCGTGCCTCGATTAACAAAGATTCGCCCTTGAGTGCCCTCAACTAAAATCCCGTTTCGTCCCTCGCTTGAAATCTCCATGATCACGCCGTTGGGGAAAATCGCCTGAACGGTAAATCGGTGAGGAGTGTTGTACCGGTCATCGAGGGTCGGATTACCATTCTCATCAAACGGGACGCGCGCCTCGACCATCAGCGGTTTGATCGTGGTGGGACCCTGGCCTGGTCCACACTGGTCAATGATCCACTGAGCAATGTCAACGTGATGTGCGCCCCAGTCGGTCATCTTTCCGCCGCTATATTGCAACCACCAACGAAATTCTTTGTGACAGTTCGATGCGTCGATACTGCCATCACCCAGTGTTCGAACCAGTTCCTGTCCCGCTTTACCATTCTTCATGAACCGATAGGGAACGTCCTCGGTTGGACCCTTCCAACGATCCCAATTCAACGTGGCCGGGGGTGCAACGACGGGCAATGGCTTGCTGAATGGATTGTGGTTAATTCCGACAGTCACCTTTTTGATTTTCCCGAGACGTCCCGAGTGGGCAACTGCTACTGCTTTCAAAAAACGTTCGTCGGATCGTTGTTGAGTGCCAACCTGCAGAATCTGGCCGGTTTCGGTGGCAACGCGGGAAATGATGCGGCCCTCATCAACTGTTAGCGTCAATGGTTTTTCGCAATACACATCCTTTCAGGATTTCATTGCTTCTGCTGATATTTTGACATGCCAATGGTCAACGGTTCCGCAGATAATTGCGTCAATGTCATCCCGGTCGATGATCGCTCGATAGTCGTCATAGACATCGATCATGGCTTGTTTGCCTTTGGCAGCCATTCGTCGTGTATAGCCTGCTTTGGCGTATGCAGAGTGGGACGTGTCGACATCGCAAACGGCAACAATATCGGCGTGATCTTGCGCGCGTCGTCCGTCTCCTGTTCCTTGGCCACCGCAACCGATGACGGCTATTTGTGGACGATCATTCGGACCTGCCGCCCTGACGGGTGATGTACTGGTCAGATAACCAACCGAACCGGCGGCAGCCAGCGTTGTGGTTGATTCAAGAAATCGTCGTCGGGTGACCTGTGTCATTGTTAAGACCAGTTGGGGCTGTTTAGCGAAAGAGTGCGTTATGCAGTGAGTATGAACAGGATGGCCGCAGGGCCTGTGTTGCTGATTTTAGTGGTTGGGGGCGAACAGGGTACATCGCGGTGTACAACGGAATCAGTATGTCTTTGCTCAGTTCTATTTCGTTGATCGGTTCTTGGCAGATGTCAGCAGTGGAGTCGACGCTCGGACTCGTACTTTAGGGTGGATGCATTAGTCGCGGTTTGTCGGACCTGTGTTGAAACCTGTTATTTCGAAGGATTCTCATACCAGACGATGTTATGACTGTGGTGACCTGCGATTAGGACGTCCAGATCACTGTCCGAATCCATGTCCACCAGCCGCAGATCGTAGGAGGATTGTTCGCGATCCAGTATGTGGCGTGTGAACTCGGCCCGGCCGTTGTTTTCATACCAGACTGCCATCCCGCCCAGTGCGGCACTGCAGGTCGCGATATCGATATCGCCATCGTCATCCAGGTCTTCCGCTGCGAGACTGTGAGGAGTATCCAGAGTGCTATCGATTTCGAGCCTGCTGAAATTTGGCCCTTTGAACCACAGCACACCCTTGCCATGCCCGCGACTGGCAAGATAGTCCAGATGCCCGTCGTTGTCCAAATCGATGGGCAATATATTTGACGCGCCCGGTTCGTTCGCGGACAGCAGGTGCTTTGTCCAGCCTGCTTCTGGATCAAGCGGCTGTTCCCACCATGCAAACCATGCTCCACCCGGAATATTGCTGCCACCTTTGGCTCCACATGCGATGTCGGCCCGTCCATCCTGATTGACGTCGCCAAAACCCATGTAGTGATTCGCGCCGCGTGCGTTGCCGTCAGCGAAAACGAGGGGTCGCCAAAGCTGTGGTGTCCGAGGCCGTTTGGGGACACGCAACCAGGTGATTGAATTCGGTAGGATGCTGGCACCTTGGTCGCGCCACGAGTTGGCGATCAAGTCAAGGTTACCATCTCGATCAACATCCCCGGTGATCACACAATGTGCTCCATTGAGCTCAAGGTTGATCGTCCGACAAACCCACCTGTCCGAAAATGGATTGTCGGGGCACTCAAGCCAGAACAGCATGCGGTTTGAACCGATGTAATCCAAGTCTCCGTCCTGGTCGACATCCAACAACGTGCTATGGATGCAACCGCGGTCAGCAATCCGGCCGGTCTTATCGGCAGGCATTTCAGGTAACACCACGGTTGGCTGCCATTTTGGGCCGCGGTACAGCACAACCTTGCCATCAAACGACCCGATCAAATCCATTGCCCCGTCCCTATCAAAATCGGCGGCGACAACAGTGTTGACCTGGCTGTCTACACCGTTGCGAGGTTGCACAATGTGCTTGTTCCAAGGGGTGGTAGGTTCCTCTGCGTAACCCAAACTGTTTGTCCCAGCAATCATTGACAGCATGAGCAACAGGGGGAATGCCAGCTTAAAAGAATGCATGTTTGTGTTTCCGAGGCAGAAACGCTGCGTGTTGGACGATTGTTGCACGCGTCGTTTTTACTTGGCAGGGGTTCAGTTACTTGGCAGGGGTTCAGTTACTTGGCAGGGGTTCAGTTACTTGGCAGGGCTCAGCGATACCCAACTTGTGCCGGAGATTGGCTATGGAGTCCCGGCGTCAGAACGTCTTAGCAATCGGAGGCGGGCAATCGAGATTGCCGGATGCAGGAAACATGCGGCGATGCGGGTGGCATCGCCGCGATGATCCGGTTGGCAAACTATTTGCTCTTTAGCAACTCAGCCATCGCCTGGCCCATACCCTCACCGACATTCATATAAGTCTCAGCGTTGCCGCCATAGTGACCGTTCGAGGCGCCACCTTTGGAAAGAGGGTGGCTGTACACAGTAGCGACATTGCCCTTGAACTCGGGATATTTCCCGGTCTTTCCGTCTACCGCAAGTTGGGCTTCAAGGATCATTCCTTCGTTACCCGTGGCACCCTTTTCGGTCTGCCCAAGGGTGGCACAAACGAACTTGGCGTTGGGGGCATCAAAGTCCTTGCGCAACTGCTTGATCAAATGCACGAGGTTCTTTTCGTAGCGACCGGCGTGTCCAGCGTTGTAGCGATCTTTGTCGCCCTGCCACCAAAAGAAACCTGCAATTTCGTATTCTTTGGCATCAGGATAATACTTGTCGAGTTCGTCCAGCACCTGTTTGGCGCGGGCGATGTCACCGTCGTACTGCATCCCCGCGTACCACCCGATGGGTTTGGGAGTTTCTCCCTTCTTCCATTTGTCAGGCGATTCCTTGTACCCGGCATAGATCATGCCGTCCTCTTCGAATTGATCTGAGCCCGGCGGAAGCAAGTCCCAACCAAGACTTCGGTTACCGATGCAACTTTTCAGAATAAGTACTGGCGCATCGGTAACGTTGCCGACTTGGTGACCGATGCCAATCTCAGGGCCGACGTTGCCTCCTTTTATGGTCATCCATTCGTTGTTGAAGCCACGCATCCCACCGGTCCCGCTTCCCATCACACGCACGTTCCGCACATCCTTTCGCTCAGTCCACTCGCCCGATTCGTCAACCAAGTAGGGGTAAAGGTCCTTCTGTTTCACTGCGTGCAGCAGAGTTCCCGGTTTATCGGCTGCGCCGACCTTGCCGAAACCCAACATGTTGGACTGTCCCAACAGAATGTACACCTGCACGGGCTTGGACATGTCCGCCGGTTTGCCGGTTGGGTCGGGCTGTGTCTCTGCCGCGAACACGGGCATGGTGATGAACACTGTCAGCAAGGCTGCAATGAAGGAATGAGGCTGTGTGCGCAATTTGGTCACGTTGTTAATCTCCGGTTGATTAAAGAATATTGATGATTCAATGGTTGATTTCGACGGTGGGTTCATGCCAAAAACCGCTGATTCGGTCCTGTCTGATCCAATGTCTTTCGTGTCATTTCCACGTCCAGATCACCGTAGTGGGCAATCGGATGCTGTACGGTTGAACGCGCGGGTAGTTGTGCAATGTTGAGAATGAATTGTGTCATCGTTACCGTCATTTGATTTGTTTGCCATCCGTAGCGTCTTGGTTGAGTGTTGGAATGGGTGGAAGCTTCTGCTGCTGTATTTGCAGCGAGAGATGTCCACGGGGCGAAAACGGTTTGGTACGGGGGTGCATCGTTCGCAGGAAACTTGTGGCGGCGATGGTCACTTTTCCACCGGAAAAAACGTTCCGGGAATCAGCGTAGATGTGGGCTCCTCGTGGTTGGCCCCCTTGGCGTACCGCGACGCCTGTTTTCGACTCGGCCAATCGTTTTCCATTCACAAAAATCGCGTACCCTTCGCCTGAATTAACGTGGGCGGCGCCTCCAAGGACGATCCGATAGCGGTGTCCTGCTTTCAGTGGTGGAATGTCGAATGTACCGCGCATCAAAAGCACTTCATGTTCCCAAAGGGTGTTCGGTTTTTCGCCACAACGGCAAAAGATTGAGGTGCAGGATTCGGATACAGCTTCCAGTTTGCCAGCCAGTTGGCCAAAGGGTTGCCTGCCCCGCTTCCAGCCATCCGATGGTGGGTCAAAGTTCGGTGTTGTCCAGTTTTCCATCTGCTTCGGATAGGTGACGGTGCGATATCGGTTTCCCTTATCAAGCGGAAGGGTTTCCGGTGGGTCGAAACTGAAGTAATCCCATTGAATCTGGTCCAAATCTGGTCCAAACGCCCGCCAATCGTATTCATCGATCCCAGCGGCGTTGTAACAGTTGATAAGTCCGTACATGGAACCCCGCAGGAACTGGTTGGCACGCTTCGGTGCTTGTTCTGCCGCTTCCTCTAATAGCGATTTGTTGTAACGTGGATTGGTCGCATACGAAGCAGCGATGCCATCCAAAATGGTAGGCCTGAGAGCAATTTGTGTGACCGCTTTCTCATGTTCGGTTGGCTCTTCCGTCTGTCGTTTCTCGATGCCCGCTGGCCGGGCGACTTGGGGCAACGGTTCAGCATGCCCATCTTGCAGACCGACCATTGCTCGGCCAAGGGAATCACCGATCAGCATGTAGGTCTCAGCATTCCGGTGATAGTGGTAGTCTTGGTTGGTGGGTGATTCGTCAACCTCTCGCCAATAGTCTCTGGTGTCGATGGTGGAAACATTGCCGGAGTATTCAGGATGTTGCGCCGGGTCCCCGACGGCCATTTGTGCTTTCAGAATTCGTAGGAATTTCTCCTGCATGTTATGGCCTCCAAACCCAATCGTTGCGACCACAGCAGGCAAATTGGGCGCATCGAACTCACGACGGACATCGTCTATCAGGTTCACTAGATTCTGTTCATAGGTATCGATTAGATTCTCGGTGAAACTGTCTTTATGGCCCTGGAACCAGACAAATCCGGCCAGTTGGTAGCCTTGGTCCTTGTAACCGGGCACAACCTTGGCAATGTTGTCGAGGGTGTTTCGAACGCCCTGAATCATCAGCGTGTACTCCAGTGACTCAAACTTGTTATCGGGGTCCGTCCGACCACTGGACGGTGGGCGAAAGTCAAACCCTAGCGCACGGTTGCCCATCGCGGTCTTGATCAGTAGTACCTGTTCGTCGTGGTACGCACCGAGTACATGTCCAAAGCCGAGTTCAGGACCGATTGACTTGCCGTTGGATGTGGCGGTCAGCGCCGAGCCTTTACCCTGCTCTGCAATTCGGGCTTCCTGAAAGTACACATCTTCGCGAACAGTCCAATTACCTTGACTGTCGACCAGCCATGGGAATTTGCCTTCGCGTTTCGCCACTGCTTCGAGGTCGCCATTACCCAACAGATCTGTCTTTTCAAGCCAGAATCGCGGTGGGTCGCCATTGAAACCGGAGATTGTGAACGGGTAACGTTTGCCCGGTTCTAAACTGACGCTCTGTTTCTGTGCCTCGCCACCGGGATCGCGGCGATAAACAACTTCATTGTCCAGTTTCATGACGTTGTAAGAATTTTCCGCATGACCACAATTGAACTGATAGACCCCGAGCTGAGGGACTTCCAGAAGGCCTCGTCCCAGCGGCTTTGTGGTGGCCGTCCCGTCGGACAGAAAGACGTTCAGCTTCGTGATCTTGTAGTTGCCAACACGATAGACCTGAAGGGCGCCAGAGGTAATCCTTGGATCCGAACTCAGGTACACCCCATCGTAAATGTTCTTGGCACCACTCAGATTCCCCATTCCGACCATGTTTGACTGGCCGGCGAGAATGTAAACTTTGACCGGCCGGTTGGAATCGCCTGGTTTCCCATCTGGATCGGGAAGGACAGCAGGGACATCAGCAGCATGGGCCCCGCAGATGATCAGGCTGGCGAGTGTCAGCGCCCCGATTTGTATTTTACTTAGCATGATGATTTCCTGCTTGCTCGGCTCATTCCGGTTTGGTCGTGGGTCTGATTGAGTTTATCATTTACGTTTCAAAACGACGAATTGCGTGGTCCACTCGGGCGGGTGTCGGTCGTTGAAACCAACGGCTTCAATGAAAAGATAGTCCTCGTCATCAATGGCTCTGACGGTCATGTTCAATGCTTCGTGCCGGGTCAGGTCCATCAGAGTGTGATCTGACCACATTCGGGTCACACTGTAAGTCCCGCCGCGTGGGGGAACATCGATCCAGTGGGTTTTGTCTTGATTAACCGGTTTTCGCATCGCAGGGTCGCCATTGTCAGCACCAAGAAGCAGCAACGCAGTGTGGATGTGCATCGGTTTGGCTGAAACAGCAACCACTGATTCGTGTTCTTTGGTACCTGCGGAACAGGCAAGCAACTCAAGAAAACCATTATCCAGGCAAATACGCGCCTCCAGATCAAGGCAACGTTGCTCAAGATCGATGACCATTCCAGGCAACTTGACGGGTTTTCTCGCCACGGTTGATTTTGAGTTTTCATCTCCAATCGCTGTGTGCGTAAAACACAGAAACAACAGTGCGTGAAGAAAACGAGGTGACATCAAAGACGTGGTCCGTTGCATGAGTGGTATTGGCCGTGTCCTGTGTGTCATTGCAAAGGGTGATGGGGGGCAACCAGTATCACGACATTCCCGACGAATCTGGGGTAAGCCAGTTTGGACTCACAGAGCGGTCAATATAGAGTACCCGGGTTCCGTTTTTGCGCAAAACGGTTACGGTTTCTGGATTCCGCAGCACGCTTCTCTCGTTCACTTGAGGTTCAGTTATGGCGTCCGAACCCAAACATGTTGCCATCATGTTGGATCTTGAATGGCCGTATAAGCGGCACGCAAGCACCTTCGCCGGGACGCAGCAATACGCAAAGGAAAAGGGATGGCATTCGATCATTGATGAGTTCGCTCACGATACGCTGCCGGCCCGCCGCGGCAAGTCACCGCTGTACGATGGCGTCATTGCACGCGCGAATACCCAACTTGCCGACCGTGCAACACGACTGGGGGTTCCGGTGGTTAATGTCTGGCCAAGTTCACCCGCACGCAAGAGATTGCCTGGCGTCTTCGCAGATTTCGCAGCCAGCGGTCGCATCAAGGCTGAACATTTCCTTGCACGCGGATTATCCAAGTTTGCCGGGCTGACGGCTTTTAAGAACTATGCTGAACAACTTGAACTCCGTGCCTTTCGATCTGTCATTGAGGAAAAGGGATACTCGTGTGTCACCGCGAACGCACCGCAAAGTCTGTCTCGGAGTCTGGGTCACTGGCGGCGGACAGAAAACCTGGTCGCTGCCTGGATGGACCGGTGGGAACTGCCCATCGGCGTGATGGTCGGCGGCGAGGACCTGGGACGCTTGATTGTCCAGATGTGTTATGGGCGTGGCTGGCGTGTACCGCAGGATGTAGCGATCATCGCGGGCCAGAACGAGGAAAACTTGTGTGACAACCCAAGTCCATCGATGACTAGCATGGAATTCGGTTATGAGAGAATTGGTTATGAATGCGCAAAACTTCTGCAGCGACTGATGAGTGGCCAGACCCCACCAACCGAGCCGATCTACTTGTCACCCTCAGGTTTGGTCGTACGTGAGTCAACGGATTTTTACGCGGTCAAAGACGAACTTGTCGCTGCTGCCTTGGAGTTCATTTCGCGAAATAGTCACCGGCATATAGGTCAGATTGACGTAGCTCGTGCCGTCAATACCGAGGCAAGAACACTTCAACTCCGCTTTCGAAAAGTTCTCGACAGCCCAATTGCCACAGAGATTCGGCGGGTCCGCATCGAACGTGCAAAAAGGGAATTGGTTCAGAGTAATCGCCGCATTCAAAATATCGCCCGCGACGTTGGTTTCAAGACAGCGAATCGGATGTGTGAAATATTCAGGCGAGAGTTAGGCATCACACCCGGCGAATACCGCAGGCAACGGCAACTCGCCACTGACATTTGAATTGGCAAGAAATCGGCGTTAGCAAACGCATGGACTGGCGGACAGAGTCTTTTCGTATCTGGCGCTCATGGTCCACAAATGCTGCAGGTTGAGGCTCTGGAAACGGAGGGCCAGATTCGATCCACCCGGAATCCCACGATACGACAAGAATACGAATGCAATGTCGTTCTCTATCAAAAATGGGCGCGCGAAGAAAAGTAGTTTGATGCACTACCGTCCTACATGAGTAACGATAGTTGGCTTGCCCAAAGTACGGAAGCAAGTACTGAGATCATCCCAGCACTGACCGATTGATTCGGTGCCATCGCCTCTGATTTCCATAGAAGTATGACCAAAAACGCGTTTCACTCGACCATTTAACGCGGCGGTGATTCACCATGAATTCGACGTCATTGTTACGTGTTGGCCCAACTTACGTCGGACCTGCTATCGTTTGGTTATCAGAACATGAACTCGAGACGCGATCAGGCTTTATCGCCGACGACAGTTCAATGTGTCAGCCAGGCAGAAACCCCAGAAATTTCTAGAACCCCAGCAGGATTACCATGCGTTACGCATCGATTTTTGTGCTAGTTGTCTCGACAGCAGTGGTTGCTGTCGAACCTGAACCGCAGGAGTTGAAGGTCCTTGATTTGAACGATCAAGTAGAACGCCAAGTCACGGTTGACCGAGAGGCAGGGCAATACCTTGGCCATCCAACCACGTGCCTGTTGGAAGATGGTAAGACGATTTTGTGTGTCTATCCAAAGGGGCATGGACGCGGTCCGATCGTTTACAAAAGGAGTCTCGACGGAGGTCGGACATGGAGTGAGCGGTTGCCGACACCGGAAAGTTGGTCAACCTCAAAGGAGGTGCCTACCTTACACCGAGTGATTGATCAGCAGGGAAAGAAGCGGTTGATCCTCTGGTCAGGGCTGTACCCGGCAAGACTCTCGGTCAGCGAAGACGATGGATCCAGTTGGAGCGAACTGACGCCAGCGGGAGATTGGGGCGGAATCGTAGTGATGGGATTCGTTGAGCCACTCAAAACGGGCAAGGGGCATTACATGGCAATGTTTCACGATGACGGACGCTTCTTTGCAAGCAAACCTACTGTTCGGAATCAGAGGACCTTTAACCTTTACAGTACGTTCTCGACAGACGGTGGACTGAGTTGGGGATTCCCAAGCTCGGTTTTTCAATCATCCGAAGTGCATCTTTGCGAACCGGGATGCATTCGTTCGCCCGATGGAAAGACGTTGGCGGTGTTGTTGCGTGAAAACGCACGAATGAAGAATTCGCACATCATCTTCTCCAAGGACGAAGGCAAAACCTGGAGTGAGCCTCGTGAGTTACCGCTGTCTTTAACTGGAGACCGACATACAGGGAAGTACAGTTCGGACGGCAGGTTATTCATTAGTTTTCGGTGCATTTCACCACGGCAGAAGGCATCAGACCGACGATTCGAAGGGGATTGGGTCGGCTGGGTCGGGACTTGGGATGATCTGCTTCATGGCCGCAACGGGCAGTATTCAGTTCGGCTAAAGGACAACACGAAGGGTTATGACACGACCTACCCAGGCGTTGAAGTCATGCCCGATGATACGTTTGTCGTGACAACTTACGGTCATTGGGATGAAGGTGAGGAACCGTACATTCTCAGCTCTCGATTCAAGCTCAGCGAGTTGGACGAAATGGCAAAGCAGTGAGTTCATGGAAACCGGCAATGTAGGTGCACCATTCGCAATTGGGCCGCCAAGTCATCGTGTTGTTTAAATTGCGGATATACTTGAGAACCCAAGCTCAGGGGTTTTAAGGTGGTCGTCATCCAGTTCATGCGATACAGAACTTTGCTCAATCCAATTGTGTCCTCACGTGAACGAGTTGCTTTGTGCGCTTTCGTAATGACGCTAGTCAGCGTCACACTCGCACTTCCGGCGACGAAAGCAGCGGACGGCAGCGAGAAAATTGGGGCGACGCTTAGTCAGTTGGTTGAATCCCATTGCCTCGACTGTCACAGCGGTAGTGACGCCAAGGCGGGCTTGGATCTGGGATCGTTGCGGTCCGCACCTGTGATAGACAATTTGGCTGGATGGGAAAAGGTTGTCAAAAGAGTGCGTTCGGGTCAGATGCCTCCGAGCGGTCATGATCGCCCGAATGAGGATTCATTGATCACAGCGTTGGAATCGCTTGAAATTTCATTAGATGTCGAGGCCAGGCGAGTACCCCGTCCAGGACGCACCGGGACGTTTCGGCGTTTGACACGGACTGAGTACAGAAATGTGATACGAGATCTTTTGGCTTTAGACATCGAGGTGGAAGCATTTTTGCCAGCGGACGAATTAAGTCATGGGTTCGACAATGTCACGGTGGAAACTCTGTCGCCTACCTTGTTGAACCGCTATCTCAGCGCAGCACAAAAGATCAGTCGTGTTGCGCTGGGACGGATTTCGGGGACCGGCGGACGGACGGTGCGTGTCAAACCTGATCTCACGCAGGAAGAGCATGTTGATGGACTGCCCCTTGGTACTCGGGGCGGGACCGTGGTGACGCATTACTTCCCAGTTGACGGCGTATACGAAATCCGTGCGCGACTGGCGCGTGACCGTAACGAAGAAGTTGAGGGACTCTCCAAGCCCCATGAAGTGGAGTTCCTGATGGACTCTCGGCAGGTGAGTCGGTTTACGGTGCGACCTCCGCGGGGGAAACCCAGCAATGATGAAGGGTATTCAGCAGTCTCGCATGCTGGTGTTGACCTGCATCTTGTATCACGCGTGAACGTCAAAGCTGGGACACACGCTGTAGGGGTCACATTTCTAAAGCAACCTTCGTCTTTGCTCGAGACGCAACGGCAACCGCTGAACGTGCATTTCAACATGTACCGGCATCCAAGGCTGGGACCGGCTGTTTATCAGATCTCGATCAATGGGCCGTTTGGAAGGACGCGTGCAAGCGAAACGACGAGTCGGCTTCTCGTACTGGGACGGAAAACAGGAAAAGTGGGTGATGAGTTATATCGAGCGAAAGAGTTGCTTTCACGCATCCTCAGAAAAGCGATCAGACGGCCGGTGGTTGACAATGATCTGTCAGGGTTAATGTCGTTGTTTGAACAAGGTAATCAGCAGGCGGGTTTTGAAGCCGGGATTGAATTGGCGCTGAGTTCGATCCTGATCCACCCCGAGTTTCTTTTTCGAGTGGAACGCGATCCCAAGCAACTCGGTACCGGTGAGTCTTATCAGATCAGCGACTTGGAACTGGCAACGCGTCTTTCGTTTTTCCTGTGGAGCAGTATTCCCGATGATCAATTGTTGAAACTGGCAGAGGAAGGACGGTTGCGGGAACCCGGAGTACTGGAAAGTGAAACAAGTCGAATGCTGGCGGATCCGAGGTCACAGTCTTTGGCAACGAATTTTGCAGGCCAATGGCTGTATCTGCGCAATCTGAATTCGATCACCCCCGATGGTCGTTTGTTTCCTGATTTCGACGACAATCTTCGCCAGGCGTTTCGTCGGGAAACTGAGTTATTGTTCGAACATATACTGAAAGAAGATCGCAGTGTTTTGGAGTTTCTGAAAGCTGATTACACGTTTTTGAATGAACGGTTAGCCAGACATTATGAGATCCCACACATTTTCGGCAGTCGGTTTAGACGCGTAGTGTTGACGGACGATAGTCACCGTGGCGGAGTGCTGCGGCATGGCAGTATCTTGATGGTCACCTCGTATGCCACCAGAACGTCGCCTGTGTTGCGAGGAAAATGGGTGTTAAAGAATCTTTTGGGAACACCTCCCCCGCCTCCACCGGACGACGTACCCGCGCTTGAGGAAAATACTGTTGAGGATTCGGCTTCGGTGCGGAAGCGGTTGGAACAGCATCGGGCCAATCCAGCCTGTGCCAGTTGCCATGATCTGATTGATCCTGCCGGATTTGCGCTGGAAAACTATGACGCCGTGGGGCGGTGGCGGTTGCTGGATCAGGGAAGTCCGGTTGACGCTTCCGGGGGGTTGCCTGGTGGGCGAACCTTTGAGGGACCAGCAGCACTGGAACAAGAATTGATGGACCGACCGGAGCTTTTTGTCGGTACAATGGTCGAGAAGCTTTTGATCTATGCGATCGGCCGCGGCTATGAAACCTACGACGCTCCCGCAGTACGGACTGTGGTTCGGCATGCTAAACGCAAACAGTTCCGTTTTTCGTCACTGGTACTTGGCATCGTCCAGAGCCCTCCATTTCAGATGAGAACGACACGATGATCGTGACCAAAAAGAGCCTGCACCGACGGACCTTTTTGCGCGGATCTGGGACTGCCTTGGCGTTGCCGTTGTTGGACGCCATGGTTCCCTCCATGACGGCGTTGGGCGACACCGTTGCGAGCCCGGCCAATTTGCGGCGACTGGGATTCGTGTACATGCCGATGGGCTGCAACATCGAGGCCTGGACTCCGCCGGGAAAAGATTCGCTCGATGTGTTGTCGCCAACGCTAAGTTCTCTGGAGCCGGTGAAGGAACAGGTGACAGCGATCACAAACCTTGAACTCCAAAATGCTTACCCGGGGACGCACGCTACTTCCAACGCCGCTTTTCTAAGTGCAGCCAAAGCTCGACGCACTGAGAGTACTGATTATTTTCTTGGGACTTCCGTCGATCAGATCGCGGCGCAGAGCATTGGGCTTCAGACTCAATTGCCATCGCTGGAAATGTCGATGGATCTGATGTCCGTGATCGGACAATGTGACAATGGGTACGCGTGTGTGTATCAAAACAACCTTTCTTGGTCGTCACCCACCACTCCATTGCCAGCCGAAGCCCATCCCCGACTGGTGTTTGAAACGTTGTTTGGTGAAGGGGGGACCGTGGCTGAACGACGCCGTGCGCTGCAACACAGAACAAGCTTGCTGGATACGTTGGGCGAAGAAATTACACGACTGCAAAACACACTTGGGCCAGCGGATCGACATATCATCAGCCAGTACCTGGATTCCATCCGCGAAGTCGAACGTCGGATTCAGAAAGCGGAATCGACTACCAGCAAAGAAAGTCAACCTGTGGACTTGGAAAGGCCGGTTGGGGTTCCCGCCGACTATGCAGATCACGCCAGGCTGATGTTTGATCTTCAGTTGTTAGCCATGCAGGGCGACATCACACGGGTGATCACTTTTCAGCTTGCCCGCGAAACAAGCAACCGGACCTACTCGGAAATCGGTATCAATCAACCACATCATCCGCTGACCCATCATGGCAACAACCCGGAAAAACTTGAAAAAGTTGCCAAGATCAATCAATTCCATGTGTCTCTGTTTTCCGAATTTTTGCAAAAGCTGAAAGCAACTCCTGAAGGAAATGGAACGTTGTTGGATCATTCGCTGTACCTGTACGGCAGCGGGATGGGCAATCCCAATGTTCATGACCATACCAATTTGCCAATTCTGGTAGCGGGCGGTGCGGCAGGGAACATGCGAGGAGGAAGGCATCTTCGCTTTGAAAAGCCAACGCCACTTGCGAATTTGCATTTGACGTTGTTAAACAAGGTGGG
>JAPKCI010000356.1 GCA_028823035.1 Rubripirellula sp. | reverse complement strand
ACATCTGCTTTACGCAGTTTGGCAACAATCTGATCCACTGTGTGACGTTTCTGAGGCATTCTGAAAGTCCTTTCCGAGCGGTACGCCCGAGCAAGATTCTCTCACTCACAATGGTGCAATTCCATGGGGGGAGGTCAATAGTCGTCTGCAATCGTGAACGTGTGAAGATCGAGCTTGACAGTTTCTTCACCGTCGACATTTAAGCAAACGCAAGAAACGATGAAGACGACGAGAGCCGATAGGGGTTTGTTTGTTGGCATGGATACCTTATTCCTGCAACTTATCCACGAAGAAATCAACCAGCGATTCGTATTCGGTTTTCGCACCGGGGTGTTTGAGATGAGCTTCAAGGTTGAGATCGTCTGTTTTTTTCTTCAGTGCAATGCCAAGATTCACGTGATGAATCAACCAACCGCGAACTTTTTTAGGATCACTTGGAAGTTTGTCGGTTGGTGACATTCCGTAGCTCATGAAGATTGGCGGATCGTCAGCAGAGACGATGTCGAGAGCAGAGTGGCGCGTCGCGATTTCGTTGGCCTCCTCCAATGTCTTTGCGCCCCACACCGCCATTCGGACCTTCTCCGGATCCCGCTCTCCGTCCAGAGGGAGGGCGAGCGATTCAATCTTCTTGTTCTCTCCCAGAAGTGGACCGATCGTCTTGCTCCAAAACTCGGGTCCATTGGACGTCTGTCCTCCGGCGGTTGCAACGCAGGTCAGCCGAGTCGATTCTCGCTCAATCGGATCCGGACTATCGGGCTTTGCCATCTCGTCGGTGAACGCCAGCCACATGCAGATTTGCGCGCCGGCTGAACCACCGAATGCGGCAACTTTGTCCTTGTCGATGTTCCACTGGTCTGCCTTGTATCGCATGAATTGCAAAGCCCGCCTCGCGTCGTGATGGGCTGCTGGCAATGGGGCAATCGTGAGGTAGCGGTAGTTGATGGCAGCAACCGAGATTCCAGCGTCTAGCAGTTGGGAAAGCTCGTTCGGCTTAAGCTTGTCTTTGCTGCCGTTCTTGAATCCTCCACCATGAATGTAGATGGCTAATGGAGTTGGCTCGGTCGTGTCGGCCAACCAGACGTCGAAAACCTGCCGCTGGTGTTCGCCATACTTCACATTGGCAAAGCTCGGCGTCTTCTTTGCTTTGTCCGTTGATGCTGTGGCAGTCTTCGGCTTCGCTCTTTTCGCAGCTATCCGAAGCAGAGCCTGCTTTTCCGCATCGGAAAGAACACCGTCTCCATCTTTGTCGGCTTGGGGATATCGCTTCATAGCCTGCCGGCTTACGACTGCCTCTTCCGCATCAGAGATGACGCCATCGCCGTTGGTGTCAGCTTGGGGAAAGAGTTCCAGGATCTTCGTTTTGATCGCATCGTTTGCGTTCACGGAAGAGAACGCAGATATCGTCACGAGCGTAAAGCAGATGAGAAATGTTTTTGACAAGACTAGGCCTTAAGGTGAGATGATGAACGGTTGGTTGACTTAATCGCGTTGTATCGTTTTGTGAGCCGCTGGACGTGAGTCCACGGGCCTTTTGCAACACGCTTTGGTTCGCGCAGAACGGTTCGGCTATTGAACCCGGCCCGGCCGCTTACGCGTCGCGACTCACGAACCAGGCCGAAAGTATTGACGACTTCGCTACGGCTGGCTTGCAGCATGAATACGCTCGACCTTCCTTCCGGGGGCATGTTCCGAGTGGTGATACCACTGGTCAGGCAACTTCACTAATTCGACAAGTTCAAATCGCCTCTGCATGCCGTTTGACCACTTCACTTCGGCCTGCAGTACGACACCGCTTTCCACGTCCGACCAAAGGTCAATCACTTCCGGATGGTTCCGTCTACTCGAATTCAGCGTCGCGTGAATGTGATGTTCGTTGACAGTAGCGGACTCAACGAGCTCCATGTTGTACTTGCGCTGAATCAGTGAAAGCAGGTCGGACACCCCCGTCAACAAGGGCTCGTCCGGCGAAGCGGCTAGTCCCAGCAGTTTCCTGTTAGGAATCTGCCTTTGCAGTTCCAGAGCAACCGACCGAAAATCGCTTGTCACCCAAACAGGTCCGTTTCGCGGAGCCAGCCAGTAATCCGTGCCGTCATTTCCCATCACATAGTCACCGCTGGCAGGCTTCATCACAAACCGGCCTCCACCTCGAACGTTGATCGTGAGGGTTTGCGACTGAGAAGACTCTTTCGTCTGCGAAATGGTCACACGGTAAGTGCGGTCAATCAACTCGGCGGCCGCCTGTTGCGCTTTCTGCAAGACACTGCTGGCGCTTAAGGACGAAGGCCACAGCCCCCAACTAAGAATGGCGACCAACGCAGCGCAAACGGATATGGACGACGATGCCGCCCAAAGTCGAGAACGCGCCGAATGAGGCTGCCCGTACTTAGGTGGTCGGTGCTCAGGTTGCGCGGTCAGCGTACTCTCAATTGGTTGAGTATTGATTGCGCTGAGGAAGCCGTCATGTCCCAGCGAATGCAATCGTCCTTCCATGCGCATGTAGGATAGAAACAGACGCTTTGACTCCGGTGACTCAGCGATCGCTTTCGCAAGCTCTCGTTCTTGATCCTCGGACAGGTTGCCATCAAAGTGGCCGACGATGAGGTCTTCCAACGTGTTCTGGTGATTCCCTTGCTCAGTCATCAAATGCCCTCGGTCAATTGCATGCGTCGCTGAACACATCCATGAAGCAGTTTTCTCAGTCGACTAAGAGCTCTTTGCACGGCTGCCGGCGTGGAGCCAGTTTGCTGCGAGATTTCATCGAACGCGGCGCCAGCTTCGTATCGCATCGCGACGAGTTCACGTTTTTCGACCGGTAGTTCATCCAGGCATTTTCGTAGTGCCCGAGTTTCCTCGCGATCGGTTGGTACTTCGGAATCGTCGTCCAGAAATGCACTGGAAACGACATCCAGCAATTCGGGTGACATCGTACGCGCGTGTTTCGCTGATACATCCCTAACGCGAATCGCATGCAGTGCCTGACGACGGACCACTTCTTTCGCCCACGCTCGGAAATCTCGAATCGTCTCCGAATTGCCTGCTTGCTCGATTACCACTACGGCGGCGTTCTGATAAACCTCTTCGGCGAGCTCAAAATCGCGGGTGATCGCGTACAGATACCCCATGAATTCGCTGCGAAGCTGTAGGTACTGTTGTATGTGAGGCGTTTCGTTCAAATGTAATTCTCCTGCAACCAAGTACGCATTCAGCGATCTCCAGACAGACTTTTCTGAGAAAGTTCAGAATTGAATGCTGGAAGCGTGCCCAGAATCTATTTGGTCGATTTCAGCTCTGTGAGCATTTCCATCAAATTTGCAATGAGAATATCGGAGGCGTCTTTCTGAACCTGATTTGTGCCCAGCCATGTTTCGTAACCGCCGAGGCGATGTTGTTTGGGTGTGGGCAGATATCCGTAGCGTCCGTTGGCAAGTCCAATCACCATTGTCCGCTCAAAAGGGCTGCGGTCCTTCAACTCCAGTCCGATTTCGACCAGTGTTTCAAACGGAATGCAACAAACCGACAGATCGCCAATGCGAATCGCCTGGAGTTTGACCGTCACACTGTCTTCTTTTCGCTCGCCAGCGTTGATTGTCCGCCTGGCGTATGCTTGCGCGAGTCGCGGCAGGTTCTTGATATCTTCCTGGTCAGTCAAAGCTGCGATGCGCCGTGCCTCGGCAAGTTGCGTGTCGGTGGGTCGCCGGTAGTTCAAGATGATCTCTCGCTGCAACATTCCGAGTCGCGCATCAGATCGATGCTCTTTGATTTTTCGTTGAGCTGTCCACGCCGTGTCCGCTGCTTTGCTCGCAACAATGCGAACTTGTTCGAATCGTTCGCGAGGAGCACGATTTACCAGAAACGGAATATTGTTGATGTCGCCGGACGCTCCGTTGGTCATCATGGCCACAAAGTTTTCGTCCGCGCGCATGCGTGTGAGCATTAACCGCGAGAACTCACCAAAGTAGTCCGCTGAAACCTGTTGACGCGGAATCGCGCCGACATAATGCAGCGAATAATTAGCCAGCAGAGCCAGTGGTTTACGCTTTGCATTCAGAACAGAAATGACGGTGATGTCCGGATCAGTCGGACCGGCGGGTCGATCAAGCACTGCCGCGCTCGTGCCGGGATTCATTTTTACCTGATCCATTTCTCCGAACGGATTCAATGGCATTTTGAGCGGCTTGAGATACCAGCGCCGATTGAAGACCTCTTCCGCAAGAGTGTGAGCGTCAAAACCAATCGAAGCTGGCTGCAGCAACTCGTGCGCTTTGACAATCGAATCGGCGATGCCCGCGACGAGTAACTTGCGATAAGCGATCGCGGGACCATCCTTTGCTTTGGATCCGGATGAAGGTGCCGAATGAGTGTGTGTTGAACAAACCATCATTCGATCCGTCGGAATGCCAGTCTCCTTCGACGCGATCGCTTTTGACTCTTCGATTACGTCCGGTGCGACTCCAAGGTTGTCTACCAGAACCATCGCGATCATCAAGGAACCATCGTCCAACACCAATGCGCGTGAATGCAACGGATCGTGCGCGCTTTCGGCCATGTTCGCATTGAATCCGCCCGGCATATTGAGCGGAAACTCTTTTGGAGTGATATCAGACGCGAATGCTCCGGCACGTAAAACTGCGACTTCTTCAGCAAATGACACGCTGCAAAGTGCAGCCATGATGAGAACGATCGCGCAGAGCACGGTGCTGAACGATTCGCCGAGAATTGAATTTCGCATTAGGTTTTACCATCGGTTGATGACGTACGGTCTTGATATACCGTCGATTATACTGACCAGCGAGTGCAGACCTTCGTTGACGACGTCGTATTCCAATTGTCATTCCGAAATCGAAATGAATTCAAGCCCGCCGAAGGGCGGCGCGGTGCTGTCAGTCACGACATTATGGACTTTACCGCGCGAGTTCTCGCGCCACACAGCCAACAGACCACCCAAATCGACGCAATTGATTGATCCACGTGACCCTGGAACCAAGATGGGGCCATGGAAAACACAATTTGCACGCAGAAGACATACGACCATCGCCTCAAGGCACTCGTTCGTTCGACTCAAGACATCACGTGTGCCGTTCGACACGGTGTCCCGAGATCAACGGCACGCGGCTGGCTAAGGGCGCCGGCCAACCAAGTGATTTCGATCGAAGTCGTTCAGCTCGATGTGGCCGCCCTGCAAGAAGAAGTCATACGGTTACAATCCCGAGTACAGAAGCTCATCGCGATGCTGCGGGTTGTGCTTGCCGTCCTCAAACTCTCTGGCTACTCACTGAATCACGAGAGAGTTCCCGACGGCAAACAGAAACGCAAGCTGCTACGAGCCATCGATCGCTCTCGCCAAAACTTGCCACTGCGTTCAGTGCTCCGTGTCATAAGCCTGTCTCACGCCCGATTCCATGCCTGGAATCAAAAGGAACATTGTCAGTTGAACGACAGTTCGTCCTGTCCCAGAAACATGCCGCATCAACTCAC
>JAPKCI010000355.1 GCA_028823035.1 Rubripirellula sp. | reverse complement strand
TGATCACCGCGGCAATCGCTGCCACCATGATTCCGTACTCGACTGCCGTGGCACCGTCTTCTTCACACCAGAAATTGTTGAGAGCATTGAGCATCGCGTTGCCTTGTATTGTTGATTTGAAGTGCTAGCTTGAACTCGTTCGCTGAGTCGTCATGGCGGTAACACTCAAGCAATCTGCGTGCCAAACACGAACACTGTAATAAATCCCGTTAATTCAGTAAGTGTGTAAACCAATGGTTGGCGCTTCAGTGTCAACAAGTGTGAACAGTTGACAGTATTTTGTTGACACATTTGCGTTTTGACCCGCTAAAAGCAGAAGCAACTGCATCTGGTCACGCAAAACTCCCAATGGATCTCTGGAATTTGCGTTTGCACTTCCGCGATTGTCGATAGAGAGTGATTAATATCCAGTTTGTTCATCAAACTACCGTGAAAAGGCTCTTTATTTGCACAGGCCTTCTGTCACGAATTGCTTTTTGCATCCTTAACAAAACGAACTTGCTCAATGACGATTACCGTCCAGAGGAAGAACGTGGCGTGCAAAAGTCGCTCTCACGAGTTCGATCGCGAGCTTTCCACCGAAGTTTGTTCGGCTATGCACAAGCATTTCGCGTGATACAAAGAATTACAAAACCGCAGAGGTAAATGATGACGGCAACTAAAGTGCTGACGACCACAATGCTGGCGAGATTGGTCTTAGATAAGAATTCCCTGGACACAAGTGAATTCACAGAAATCGCTGACGATGCTGCTCAAAGTCTCGTTGATTTGCAACTGAATTCAGCAAATCAGAACCCGCGTCGGCAGGAGACTCTGCTGCGGTCTCACGTGCCTTCTACTCGGAATACGTCATCTGACCGACGACTTCTCGACCTTGACGGACTCACCAACATTTCCGACTCGGCTGCTGAACAGATTGGCAAGTTTGATGGCGCTATTTATCTAAACAGCCTGACTCATCTGTCCGACAATGCGCTCCGCAGCCTTTGTCAAAATGCGAGTGAGTTATCACTCAACGGATTACTTGAACTTTCCGAATCAGCAGCTACTGAATTGCGAAACTTCCAGGGCTTCAATCTATTCCTTGATGGAATCATCAGCTTGTCGCCGAATGTCGCGGATATTTTGTTCAATCTACACCCTCAGGGCGATTCTCTGGAACTTTCGTTAAGCGGACTGCGTGAATTGGATGACGAATCAGCGCATTACCTTCGGAACTTCAAGGGCAGTTCACTCGCACTTGATGGCTTGGTAAGTCTTTCCAGAGTCGCAGCGGAAAGCATTTCATTGATTGTGCCGACTCGGGAACATCTGGACATCTCTTTGAATGGGCTGCACGCTATCTCTGATGATGCGGGTGAATACCTAGGCAGAGTCAGTGGCGAATTATCGCTCAATGGCCTTGCTTCGTTGAGTTTCTCGGTTTCTGAGAGCCTGAGTAATTTCCAGGGATTGAACCTATGGCTGGACGGTGTTCGCGAATTATCCGCGGAATCAGCCGCCAGTTTGAGTCGCATCAAAGGTGCAAACCTTTTTGGATCACGGGTTTTTCTTGGCCTGTTTCTTAACGGACTAAATCACCTGACCGATGATGCTGCCGCGAACCTTTGCAAGATCAAGGGTGGTCTTTGGCTCAATGGTCTGACCGAAATTTCTGACGAAGTTGCCGAGAGCCTGAGCCAAACGACAGAAGAACTGTGGCTAAGCGGCTTGAAAACCATTTCAGACGCGGCCGCCACCTCACTGAGCCAAAAACCCCAAGAATTGCATTTGGATGGATTGGCTGACCTAACAACCTTTGCTGCATCCCAATTCAGTAAATTCGAGGGTGTACTTTACCTGAACGGCCTGACCAGGATTTCTCCCTCTGCCTTGCGCGAATTATGCAACACACAAGCTGATCTGGCACTCGACGGAATCCAAAGTCTCTCAACAGTAGAAGCTGAGGCCCTGAGCCGACACCGTGGTAACTGGCTTTCGTTGAATGGGCTGACGATGCTTTCAGAGAAGGCTGCTGATCATCTGTCACTACACGAGGGTGAGATCCTCTCGCTATATGGGCTTACCAATATTTCTTTCTTGGCAGCTGCCACCATGCTGCGTTATCGAGGCAATTTACTTGTCGTGAATCTGGACGGACTTTCTGAAGATGCCTCGCGGATTCTTCAGAAACATTTGGGTATGTTGCACTTTACCACCTGATTCATGACCGTCTTGTCCCACCTGCAGATGCACAACACAGCAACACAGCAACATCAATTACTCAAGCTGCTAACTGCTTCCTGCAATCATTGTCGGGAAACATCTAAGCGGCTGATCAGTAAGTGGTGAGAAACGCAAGGCAGCTAACTTTGCGGACGGTGAACGCCCCGAACTCTCAACGCTGAACAAATTGCAGTACGAAAAGTCGCACTGCAATTTCATTGATATCGTTTCTCTCGACAGGGTGTGGGCCTGATCAACAAGGGCAACACGCACCACCTCATCTCTGAAACCCTCTTTTGTTCTTACAGCGGCATAAGTCATGTCGTAACCGGTGGGTTGTAAAAACGGTCTATCCACAGGGAATCAACACGCATTGCGAACACCCAGTAATGCTGCGCTGACGATGCGAGTTATTTCATACAAAGCAAATCAAGGACGAAACCCGGATGAGCCATCTGTTGGTATGGGAATTGCATGTTGTCTTGTATTCTTGAAGTAGCAAGGCAGCACTGAACAGTCAGGTTCGACTAGCTATTCCCAATGCCAAATCGAGGCAGCGTCCATGTGTCCAATTGAACACGCATCGCTGTTCTCTGCAAAACGCCGATGAGTTTTCATGGCATCCCCGAGAGTCCTCGTCAATTAGTGGTAACCAGACATGAAGAATACTAATAACCCTTTCCAACAACTGAATAAAACGAAGCGATCCCGTGATTCAAAATCGCATCTTCGACGACGTCTGTTGCGTTTGGAATGCCTCGAAACCAGAAAATTGCTTGCCGGGCCGAATGATCCTCCCGTCAATGTCATCCCGGCCGAAGTTTCAACTTTCGTAAATACTCCAATTTCGTTCACGGAATACCGCGGCAATCAGATTTCTACAACTGATTCAGAGGGCGACCTGAGCGAAATACAAGTGACACTAAGTGCTTCCCGTGGCACAGTCTCTTTGATTGGACCCTATCCCATCTCCAATCTTACGTTTTCGGCAGGTGACGGAAAAAACGATGGGACATTAATACTTTCAGGCCCCTTAGCAGACGTTAATTCAGCCCTGAACTGGGTCGTCTTTTATCCAGAAGCTGACTATGTCGGTTCCGAAGCTTCGCTGTTGGTCATCGCTGACGACATGGGAAATTCTGGTGCCCCTGCTTTGTTTGACACCGATGTGATCGTGGTCGAAGTTCTGGCCGCGCCTGTGTTTGATCCCTCGCCAAATTGGTCGACCGTTCCCGGCGAACTGGATTCAAGCTTCGACGATGATGGAATCGCATTGTTTGCCGCGACTTCTGGCATCGACTTCATTCATGACGTTCACATTCTCCCTGATGGCAAGATCCTTGCCACGGGTTCCGTTAACGACCACCTCGGGATTTACCGATTTTCGCCAGATTTAACGCCCGACCTCAATTTTGGTTTGGGTGGATTCATTGAACATGACTTTGGGGATGGTGTCCATGCAAACTCCATGACTCTCGACCCCCAAGGAAGAATTCTCATCGGGAGCAAAGACCTGGTTCTCCGATTTACCCCCGACGGATACTTGGATCTTTCGTTCGCTACTGGTGGCAAAGCTCAGGACCCTTTCAATTCGTCGAGTGGCTATGCCAACAGGCTGGTCACGGACATCGATGTAAGGGCCGATGGAGCGATTATCGTCGTGGGAGGCGACACCGATAAACTTTATGGCGACAAGTTTCAGATTGCCTGCATCCTCGACAGCGGAACCATTCAGTGGCGCCAAGAACACGACGTCTTCACGAATGACCCTACCGCCGCCGAACTGTACCACTCTCGGGATCTCTCTACGAATTTGATTCTGAGAAGTGATGGAACAATGCTGGTGATTGGCAAGGGAGGTGAAAACATTGAATTCGTCGAGACTAGACAACTGACTTTTTTAGAGTTGGACCAAATGGGAGATCGCATTTCCGAAGTCTCAGTTCCCTCGGCGATGCATTTTCCAAATGATGTCCTACCACTGCCTGATGGAAAGTTGATCATCATTGGCAATGATGTCGTCCCAAATTCCTCCAGGGACCCATTTTTTCTCAATGACTATATTGCCACTCGCCATCTACCTGATGGCAACCTCGACAACAGCTTTGGCCAGAATGGCGTTGCTCGCATTCCGGTACTCAATGACAAAGATTGGAGCTACACCGCAAGCCTACAAAACGACGGGAAGATTCTGATTGCGGGACAATCCTATACCGACAACAAGGGTTGGGAATTGTCCATGGTACGACTCACTCAAGACGGAGTATTGGACCCAACTTTTGACGGTGACGGAAAACTGAGCCTATCCATTACAGACCATGACGATTTCACCTTCGCCGTCGAAGTCTTACCCTACGGAAAAATCCTGCTTGCTGGTCGATCAGCAGATGACGTCGTGATGGTAAGACTCAGCGGCGATAGCATACAAAATCACGGCGAAAACCAAGCACCGATCAATGTATTACCGCTCAGCGCATCAACTCGAGTTGATACGTCCCTTGCGTTCACGGCACATCAGGGTAACGCAATCAGCGTGACTGACGCTGATGCTGGATTGGGAAATGTGGAAGTCACACTGACGGGATCGAAGGGAACAATATCATTGGTACACCCAAACCCATCGGGTGAGTTGTATTATTCAGTTGGCGACGGCACTGATGATTCACAGATGACCTTCAACGGCAGACTATCCGAAGTCAACATGGCGTTACAGTGGGTCGTATTTACACCTGACAGCGGCTACATCGGAACAGACGCTTCGTTAGTGGTAGAAACCAATGACCTGGGTAACTCGGGGACTGGAGGCGCCAAGAGCGACCATGATTTGATCGAGATCGAGATTGCTGCGAATTTCTCATTCGAAGATTCTCCGACATGGGTCGTGACTCCTGACGTCTTGGATGAGCAGTTTGATGCTGATGGGATTCAGCAACTGCCTCTGTCAACAGGAATTGATTTCATCAGCCAAATGAAGATCACAGATTCTGGCGACATCGTATCGACGGGTGCCATCAACAACCATTTTGGATTCATGAAATTCAAGAGTGACCTGACGCTCGATACTAGTTTCGGGACGAACGGGTTCACCGAGACAGACATCGGTGATGGGCGTCACGCATGGGATATGATCGAACACCCACATGGTGGGTGGCTTGTTTCCGGCGCCGAGGCACTCGTACGTTACACAACATCTGGATTTCTGGATCCATCCTTTGGGACTGGCGGAATCGTTACCAACCAACACTTTGACCGGGGCACCTCGGTCTCGATCACAGCAGACGGAGTCATCCTTGTAACAGGGACTACGGCAGGTCAATTCCATC
>JAPKCI010000354.1 GCA_028823035.1 Rubripirellula sp. | reverse complement strand
GTTTGCAGACTATGACACCGACATCGGAATCCACACGCACAACGACGGCGAGTTGGCCGTGGCCAACTCATTAGCAGCGGTGGACGCAGGGGCAACACAGGTTCAGGGAACAATCAACGGAATTGGCGAACGTTGTGGCAACGCAGATTTAATTTCCGTGATCGCCAACCTTGCGTTGAAAAAAAGCGGGTACAGCGTATTGGGGAAACAATCATTAACACACCTGACGGAACTCAGTCGCTATGTCTACGAGACAGCCAATCTGCAGTGGAAAGACGGGCAAGCCTTTGTCGGAAAAAGTGCTTTTGCACACAAAGGTGGAATGCATGTGCACGCGATCAACAAAGCCTCAAAAACTTACGAGCACATTGATCCTACGCTCGTAGGCAACGAACGGCGAATCTTGGTCAGCGAGCTCTCAGGCCGCAGCAATATTGTGGCCATTGCAACGCAGCACAACATTCAAGACAACCGTGAATTGATGGACAAGATCCTGAATGAGGTGGTTCGACTCGAAAACAAGGGGTATCAGTTCGAAAATGCTGGTGCGTCGTTCGATCTGCTGGTCAAACGTGTTGCAGGGACGTACACATCGCACTTTGAACCGATCAAGTATCGAGTTGTGGCGGGCGATCGCAACAGCGACAAAAAGCATGTCTTTGCCGAGGCAATCATTAAGCTAAAAGTGGGCGAGACGCTCTGGTTTGATGCTGCTGAGGGAAACGGGCCTGTTAATGCAATCGACGCCGCACTGCGAAAGGCTCTGCTCGATAATTACTCCTGTCTTGGCGACATGTACTTGATCGATTACAAGGTCCGAGTCGTTGACTCGGGTGCTGGAACCGCGGCTTCCATTCGGGTCAATATTGAGAGTGGTGATGCCGATGAGACATGGGGCACGATTGGCGTCAGTGAGAACATCATCGAAGCCAGCTGGCAAGCGCTCGTTGATGCCGTCGAATACAAACTACACAAAGACGAAATGCCGTTAGGTGGAACCTAACAGCATTGATTGCAGCTACTTCAAAGCAACTGGATAAGTTTTTTCCTTCCCGATACTTGATTCTGAACAAGACAACAGATGAACGACATTCCCGATCGGTTTGATCATGAAACCGCAGCCGAACGCATCCTGCAGGCATGGAGTGACGCCAAGTGCGCCCATGCAGAAGTCAATCCGGACCGAAAGCCGTTCACGGTCGTGATACCTCCCCCAAACGTGACCGGTGCATTGCACCTTGGTCACGGTCTTAACAATACATTGCAAGATATCGTTGTACGAACCCGTCGCATGCAGGGATACGAGGCCTTGTGGATGCCCGGAACCGACCACGCCGGGATTGCAACCCAGGCTGTCGTGGAGCGTCGCCTGAAGGAGCAGGAAAACCTGTCTCGTCACGATTTGGGACGCGAAGGGCTTGTCGACCGAATCTGGGAATGGAAAGCCCAATATGAAAAACGAATCCTGGGTCAGCTCAAACGCATGGGCTGCAGCTGCGACTGGGATCGGCTGCGATTCACGCTGGACGACGTTTGTGCGACTGCGGTCCGCGCGACTTTTTACGATTTATTCAGCAAACGAATGATTTACCGTGGCAAACGGCTAGTGAACTGGGACACCTTCTTGCAGACGGCAGTCAGTAATGATGAAGTCGAAAACCTGACAAAAAAAGGTCACTTCTGGCACTTCTCGTACCCAGTGGTCAATCCAAAATCCGGTGAACCGACACATGTTGACATTGCCACCACACGACCCGAAACAATGTTGGGTGACACCGCTGTTGCCGTTCATCCCGAGCCGGTCACCGCATTTAACAAGATCGAGGCCGAACTCAAGCAGAAAATCGCCGGAGCAACGGATAAAGAAAGAATTGATATCCAGGATCAGCTCGACGGGTTGGCCAAACGACGTGACGAGATGCTGCCCGGTCTCGAACAGTTGCGGGACATGGCGATCGATGGTCGTAAACTGATGCTGCCATTGATGGACCGCGAAATCCCTCTGATCGCCGACGTCTGGGCAAAGCCTGAATTGGGTAGCGGTTGCGTCAAGATCACTCCCGCGCATGATCCCAATGACTATGAAGTCGGGATCCGGGGTGACCTGCCGATGATCAATATTCTGAACCCCGATGGCACCATCAATTCAGAAGGAGGCAAGTACGCAGGCTTAACCATCCCGCAAGCTCGCAAACAGGTGGTTGCCGATCTGGAATCACTCGATTTGCTCGGCGACATTGAGGATCGCGAAATCGAATTACCACACAGTGATCGCAGCAAGACTCCGATCGAACCCTACCTTGCTGATCAGTGGTTTGTTGCCATGGGCGACTTGGCACAGTCGGCCATGGACGCGGTGACTTCTGAACGTGTGCAGATCTACCCCGAACGTTACCGCAAAGGATATCTTGACTGGCTTGGTGAGAAACGCGATTGGCCAGTGAGTCGCCAATTGTGGTGGGGACACCGCATCCCAATCTGGTCGATCAACGGCTTGGATGAAGCAGCGGCTGATGATCTGGTTGCGAGACTGGGAATGATACCGGCTCATGCCTCCGGTGATCTTCAGGCCCAGATTGACGTCCGCGATGATGCGACACGCAGCCTGTATGTATGCATCCGTCAGGAAGATAGTGCCCTTGAAGGCGAAGTTGAAGCCATGGGACTGGTGCGGGATCCGGATGTCCTCGACACTTGGTTCTCTTCGGCCCTGTGGCCGCACAGCACCCTTGGCTGGCCTGAAAAAACTCGTGAGCTTGAGTACTTCTATCCCACCAGCACGCTCATTACGTCGCGGGACATCATCACGCTGTGGGTCGCCAGAATGGTGTTGATGGGCCTGAACAACGTGGGAGACGTTCCCTTCCGCGAAGTATTCATCCATCCCAAGATTCTGGATGGCCTCGGCGAAACGATGAGTAAAAGCAAAGGCAACGGAGTTGACCCGATTGATGTGATCGACAAGTTTGGTCCTGACGCGTTGAGGTTCGGTTTGGCACGCTTGGCAACAGACACTCAGGATGTCCGCATGCCCGTCCAATACGAGTGTCCCCATTGCGAGAAACTGATCGATCAAACCAAAAAGAATCGATCTCTGCCTAAGTTGGGATGCCCCAGTTGCGGCGGCGAATTCTCAACCCAATGGGCTGAATCTGCAGAAGACAAAGCATTAACAAAAGCTGCTGTTGTCAGCGAGAGATTCGAAACCGCACGAAACTTTGTGAACAAGCTTTGGAATGCGGCGAGGTTTGTCCTGATGAATATGGAAGACTATTCGTCGCAGACAGTTGTAATTGAGGATCTGCCGCTGGAGGATCGCTGGCTACTGAGCCGCTTGGCGACGGTAACGAAACATGTGACCGAGGCAGTTGACCGGTACCGTTTTGCGGAAAGCACGCGCGTACTTTATGACTTTGCCTGGAATGAGTTCTGCAGCTTTTACGTCGAGATCGCGAAGCCGCGATTGGCAGACCCTGAAAAACGTGCGGTCACGCAAGCAGTGTTGGCCCACGGTCTCGATAGGTTGCTGCGGTTGCTACATCCGGTAATGCCTTTCGTCACGGAAGCAATTTGGGAATGTGTGAATCAGGTCGCTCCGGAACGCGGAGTGCCTGTCCCACAAGAGCCTCCGCAATTTGTCATGACGGCTTCATGGCCAGAAACCGTCGCTGAGCACTATGATGAATCAATCGAACGGCAGTTTGCGGAGTTTCAGGAAGTCGTGGGTGCCATTCGCAAGATCCGTGCCAGCCAGAACATTCCACCCCGCGAAACTGTTCCTGTTTCCATTCGGTGTAGCGACTCGTCTCTCTCGCGTTTGCAACCCATGGCAAGTTACTTTGCTGGCCTGGCTGGCGCAGAAGTCGTCGCTCTGGGACCAGAGGCTACCGCCTTTGAGACCGATGCTCCACTTGCTTTGACGTCCATTGATGTGGTTGTTCATGTTGACCTCGAGAAATTCATCGATGTGGAAGCTGAGTTGGCACGGTTGGAGAAACTCCAATCCCAACTGATCAAGCAAATCACCGGGAAAGAACAGAAGCTGAATAACGAAAACTTCGTGGCCCGAGCCCCTGCGGAGGTGGTCGATAAGGAACGTGCGAGCTTGGCCGATCTGCAACAGCAGAGCGAATCCGTCGAGGGCGATATTCAACGACTACGGGAGAAATCCTGCTGAGATGTCCAGATCTGAGTCGCCTCGTTTTGAAGTGGTTGTCTTGCCGTAGGGTCCAACAGTTGCTGGGTGACCCTGACAATCAGCATTTCAGGTCACAGTTGGGGCCATGACGGATCCGGTACGCTTGGGAACTGGCAGCATACGGTGCAAACCGTGCAAGCTTGGCCATCGAAAAAGAAAGTACGATGCTCAATCACCCAAACCCCTTTGTGTTTCCTTACAACAGGCATTTACAAGCCACGCCGGAGAACTAAACCGATGATGCAATTAGGCTACGTCAGTGCAATCCTGCCAGACCTGTCTTTGGAAGAAGTCTTTTCCACTGCGGCCGAGATTGGCTACGAATGTGTTGAGGTGATGTGCTGGCCGCAGGGCAAAGCCACACGGCGGTATGCCGGCATTACCCATATCAACGTGGCAGAACTCAATGACGAGGCGGTCATCGCGTCCATCCACGAGCTTTCGGAAAAGTATGGTGTGGGGATCAGCGGCTTGGGATATTACCCCAATGCTTTGTCCTGTGATGCAGCAGAGGCAGAACAAGCCGTCGAGCATATCAAAGCCGTTATCTCGGCAACTGCCATTCTTGGTTTGACGCGGATGAACACCTTCATTGGACGCGACTGGACCAAGAGTGTCGATGATAATTGGCCACGTTTCCTCGAGACATGGAAGCCGATCATCCAGCACGCCGAAGAATGTGGCGTCAAGGTTGGAATAGAGAACTGTCCGATGCTGTTTACCGCTGACGAGTGGCCCGGCGGCAAGAACCTGGCAGGCAGTCCCACCATCTGGCGACGCATGTTCAATGACATCCCCAGCGAGAACTTTGGCCTGAACTATGACCCGTCGCACCTTGTGTTCCAGCACATGGACTATTTAAAGCCAATGCGTGAATTTGCTGACAAGCTGTTCCACGTCCACGCAAAAGACGTCCGAGTTGATCAGCATCGCTTGGACGATTTTGGGATTCTCGCTTATCCCAATGAGTACCATGTCCCCAAGTTGCCCGGCATGGGTGACGTCGATTGGGGCAAGTTCTTTTCTGTTCTCACTGATGTTGGATACCGTGGACCTGTCTGCGTCGAAGTTGAAGACCGGGCCTATGAAGGCAGCGAGCACGATTGCAAGTTGGCTTTGGTGCAAAGCCATGACTTTTTACGCAATTACCTGCCTGGTGCAAGATTGCAGTAAACAACCAGTTGCACCAAATCGGCGAACTAGCTGATCCGCCCAACTTGCCGGGCACTTCGCAATCCAGGTGGCAATCGCGAATTCCGTACCCAGTGAGGCTTCCAACCAGTGAGGCTTCCAACCAGTGAGGCTTCCAACCAGTGAGGCTTCCAACCAGTGAGGCTTCCAACCAG
>JAPKCI010000088.1 GCA_028823035.1 Rubripirellula sp. | reverse complement strand
TGGCGATTGATGCTGATGCGACGGCAACGGTGACCTATGCATTGCAGAATGATGCGGGAGGGCGATTCCAGATCGATTCTGGCACAGCCTTTGTTTCGGTTGCTGATGGAACCTTGTTGGACCGTGAATCAGTTGTAAGTCATGACGTGACCGTGCTCGCCAGCAGTTCCGATGGTAGCCAGGCGACGGGTACCTTTACGATCTTGCTGGTTGATGTCGATGAATTCGACGTTGGAGTAGTTGTTGATGAAGATTTGACCGCCAACGAGGTTTCAGAAAATACGAGTATCGGAACGGCGACTGGTATCACTGCTTTGGCAACGGATGTTGATGCGACAACCAATGCAATTACTTACTCTCTGGCGAATGACGACGGAGGCCGCTTTGGTATCGATCCCCTCAGTGGAGCAGTGTCCACTGCCGGCATGATCAACCGTGAAACCGATGGCGCAACGCGGGAACTTACTGTTAGGGCGACATCGCTTGATGGGTCGTTCAGTGACCAGACATTCACAGTCTCGATCATGGATGTTGATGAATTTGATCTCGGTCCAATCAGCGACGCGGACAACACTGTAGATGCGGTCGATGAAAACGCTATTAGTAATTCAGTTGTGGGCGTGACGGCGTTTGCTTCGGACGCAGACGCTGAAAACAATGTTGTCAGCTATGCGATGGATGATACTGCTGGTGGTCGTTTTAAGGTGGATGAGGCAACAGGTGTCTTGACGGTCGATGATGGTTCACTGATCAATCGTGAGATTGCCGCCAGTTATTTGGTCAGCGTCCGTGCAACATCAAGTGATGGCAGTGAACAGACACGGGCATTTGAAATTGCAATCAATGATGTGGATGAATTTGCCGTAACGTCAACGTTGGATGTCGATGCAGACGCCGATCAGGTGGATGAGAATGCGTCCGTTGGCACGGTTGTCGGAGTCACTGCTTCTGCGTTTGATGCGGACGCGACTACCAACGAGATTTTCTATTCTCTCGACGACAATGATGGTGGACGATTTGCTGTCGATTCGGTGACTGGGGTCCTGACGGTCGCAAGCGAAATTGATCGCGAGGCAGATGGTCCATTGAGGACCATCGTGATTCGCAGTCAAAGTCAAGACGGGTCCTTCACATCCGCGAGTTTTGTTATCGCTATTGGCGATGTTGATGAGTTCGATGTGGAGCCTGGGCAGGATGTGGACCCAGTTCCAGATATTGTCGATGAAAATTCACCTGCAGGAACGGTCGTTGGTCTGACGGTTGTTGCGGAGGATGCAGATGCTACTGCCACGGTCGCCTATTCACTCGATGATGATGCGAACGGACGCTTTGTCATCGATAGCAGTACCGGGCAGGTAACAGTCATGGGGGATTTGGACTTTGAGAGCCAGGCCAGTCATGGCATTTCTGTTCGATCGATTAGTAGTGACGGTTCCGAGAGCACGCAGTCATTTGTGATTGAGGTGCAGGATGTCAATGAGCCGCCCGTTGCGGTTGCCGACGTCTATGAACGATTCGAAGCATCGGATGGTCTCGCGCCGGGTGTGGTAGGAAATGATCGGGACGTGGACGGGGATCAGTTGTCGGCCGTTCTGGTCAATGGTCCTGCCAATGGACGGCTGACGCTCGAGTCAGATGGATCATTCGTATACACAGCAAATGCCGGGTTTGTTGGGATTGATACCTTCAGCTATCGGGCAACGGATGGATTCCTCCAGAGTGAGCCAGTCGAGGTCAAGATTGAAGTCATCGCTCCGCCCCCAACGAATGATGTTAATGACGATTCGACGGATGACCCGAACCTTGATTTGCCGTTACCACTCGACGGATTGATCGGTTTGGAAATGGAAACAAAGAATGCCGGAGACGTTGCTCCGGAAGTGCAGCAGAAATCACACGCCGGTATTATTTCCAAGGACGTTCTGAACTGGACTTCCAGTCACTTCACGAACGTCATTGATCCGCTTGAAGCAGAATCGCAATTTGCGGTAGGTGTCTCTATGGGCTCGCTGTCGCAGTCCCGTAGTCCTCAGGAAGGTATCGAATCCGCGATGCTTCGAGAACTGCTTGAGTTTGATCTTGAACAGGCGATTGTTTGGCAGCATTGGGATGCCTTGCGGGACAACTTCGAAGGATCGTCGATCATTTACGTTGTCGGTTCAGCTGGTTCAGCAGCGGGGGTGATCTCCGTGGGGTATCTGCTGTGGATCATTCGAGGCAGCACCGCCATCACCGTGTTGACTTCGAGCTTGCCCAGTTGGCGGATGGTTGATCCTGCCGCAATTTTGACGGCTTATCGCAAGTCCATGGACCATGATGAGGATGGAGTGGATGGGATGCTGGATTAGACATTTCTTTAGGAAGGTCGCATGAGAGTTTTTATGTGACCGGCATATTCGTTACATCCATTGCATTTTGTTGTTGATTGTCCTTCGTCACTCGTGCCAGTCGGATTTGTCAGGCATACGGCTTTTCAATAAGCAAATCTTGCTCAGGGTCCTTCCTGCTGTGGGGGGGTGTTGTTCATGTCCTGATAATGCAGGAATGTTCAGAGTGGGAAAGATGTTTTTCGTATCACTGAAGCTCGCTTTCGCAATGGTATGCGTGGGTGCGAGCCTCATTCTTGGAGCACAGTGGTTCGGCGTTATGCCTGATCCGGCTCGCGAGATGATGCGTTCACGTCAAATCCTCAGCGAAGTCGTAGCCATCAATGCTGCTGCCGATGTTCGTAAACAGCACTGGATTGACTTGCAGACCACCCTGCAGACTCTGGTTGAACGCGATCCAGATCTGGTCTCAATCGGCGTCCGCACTGATTTGGGAACCTTGCAGGCTGGAACCGAACGACATCGCGAAATCTGGAACTCGCAAGATGCCGACGAATCAGGGATTGAAGTCATCGAAGTTCCCATTTCGTTGAATCGCCGCCCGTGGGGAATGGTAGAGCTTTCTTTCCTTCAAGTGAATCAAACTCTCTGGGCCCAAATCCAGAACTTACCGTTGTTTCGTTTACTGGGTTTCTTTGTCGTTACCGGCATGTTTGCGTACACGATATTTATGGTGCGAGTGCTTAAGCTCTTCAACAACACCCAAGTCGTCCCTGACCGCGTTCGTCAGGCGCTTGATACTCTGACCGAGGGCTTGTTGGTTCTGGATGATTCAGGGCGGATTGTCCTTGCGAACAGTGCTTTTGCTCAAATCGTAGAAGCAAGCCAGGAGGAATTGGAAGGGAAGATGGCCAGTGACTTGACATGGGTGTCCGCCGATATCGTGCAGGACAATTACCCGTGGAAATTGGCAATTGATGAATCCGTCATCCAGACCGAACGAATTCTCCGTTACCAGTTGAGCAGTGGTTTGCAGCGGATCTTTTCCGCCAATGCGGCTCCGCTTGGAAAAAAACGCGGTCAGCGAGGGGCGTTGGCAACCTTCCGGGATGTCACACACCTTGAAGAACATCGGGCGGAACTTGAACGCATGCTGGGTCTGTTGAGAAATAATCGCGATGAGGTTCGCCGCAAGAATCGGGAGTTGGAGATTCTTGCGACGCAGGATGCGCTGACGGGCTGTTTGAATCGACGGTCATTCTTTGAAGCATTCGAAAGCCATTGGGCTGAGTCACAGGCGTTAGGAACAAGACTCTCGTGCCTGATGATTGATATTGACCACTTCAAACTCGTCAATGACACCTACGGACACAATAGCGGTGATGAAGTCTTGCGCCGTGTTTCACAGAAGCTGCGAGAGATTTTCAAGGGCCGAGGCATGGTTTGCCGGTATGGCGGTGAAGAATTTTGTGTCGTTCTGCCGCAATTTGGAATCGAAGAAGTAATCGCTGTGGCTGAGAAATCGCGGATTGCCATCTCGGAAATCCGCTTGCTCGATCCTGTTGAGTTGCGCATCACCGTCAGTCTCGGCGTGTCAGAACTGCGATTTACGCCGGTTGATCCACAGGATTTGATCCATCAGGCAGACAAAGCCATGTACGTTGCAAAACGTGAAGGCAGAAATCGGGTTGTTTGCTACAACTACGGTATTGCAGACGATGAAGATGATACTGAGGTCGAGGAAGAGCCGGAACAACGAATCGAGATTCCCTATCCTGCAGTGACCGCTTTGGTAAGTGCACTGTCTTATCGGGATGCGAACACGGCCGAACACAGTCGTCGAGTTGCCGATCTTTGCACACGAATTGGTTGTGAGATGCTGGATCCAGCTCAGGTCTATGTGCTGGAAATCGCTGCCTTGCTGCATGATATTGGAAAGATTGGTGTTCCGGATGAAGTTCTTCTGAAACCCAGTTCCCTGACCCGCGATGAATGGGAATTGATGGGACGACACGATCGCATCGGTGTAGAAATCATTACCAGTGCGTTCGACTGTCCGGCGTTATCGGAAATTATCTTCAACCACCATTCTTTCTATGACGGGTCCAAAGGTGGAAGCCATTTACCCAAAGGCCAGGACATTCCGCTTGGGGCACGATTGCTTTCGATTGCGGATAGTTACGATGCCATGGTTTCAGATCGGATTTATCGTAAAGGCCGGCCCCACGAAGAAGCGATCAAAGAATTGCAAAGGTGCGCGGGCACGCAGTTCGATCCGGAACTAGTTCAGCTGTTTTCAGAGAAAATAGATGCCAGTTCACCGGTGTACGCCGGTGGTGCTCTGTCCATTCGAAAACAGACAGCGATTCAAATTGGCTATCAGGTTGAACGTCTTGCCAAAGCAGTGACCGAGCAGGATATCGAAAAATTGAGATCCTTGGCTTCTGATCTGGGAGCGATTGCTCGCAGCAGCAATATCGGAAATATTGCGGACGCCGCAGGGAAGATCGAGTCTGAAGCCAGTGCCGAAGATCTTCAATGGCTATCACTTTTTCGTGATACACACGAACTGATGGATCTGTGTCGGGCAACCCAAAGTGACTTTCTTCGCAAGACGCTCGAGAGCGAAGCTGAGCAGATTGGCCAATGAGGCATTGTTCCGAAGTGGGACTGCAGTCGGCCCGGCTGACAACAGCAATCGTTGGTTCGTCAGTCGATCCCCACCCTGGAAGATTCATCAGAGGGATTATCTGCGGGAGCCATCTTGCTTAGGCTGACGGACTGGAAAGATTTGGACCATCAATGGCCGTCGCTCTCTATCTTCCCGTGCCTTTGAACACGACCTGAATGGTGCGAACGATGAGAGAAAGGTCGCCGCTCACCGTCCGCCGTTGGATGTAGTCGAGGTCCAGACGCATCCATTCAGAGAAAGAAACCGTGGAGCGTCCTGAAACTTGCCATGTGCAGGTAAGTCCCGGTGTGACATCCAGACGTCGACGCTGCCAATTACTGCACGATGCTGTTTCCTCGCAGGGCAGTGGGCGAGGCCCGACTAATGTCATGTCACCGCAGAGCACATTCCACAACTGAGGTAATTCATCCATGCTAGTGCGCCGCAAGACTCCACCGATGTTGGTGATACGTGGGTCGGCGGTCATCTTGAAAGCAGGTCCATCCTGTTCACTGAGACTTAGGAGTTCAGCTTTCTCAGCCTCTGCACCCTCTCGCATCGTGCGGAATTTCAGAATCGTAAATGGTTTTCCTCCCAGTCCTGTTCTTTGTTGCCGGAACAGGATCGGACCCTTTGATGTGCATTTGATGACCGCTGCGATCGTCAGCAGCAGGGGAGAGAGAATGAGCAAGCCTGAACCTGCGGCCAAAATGTCCCGAAGACGCTGATACCGGGTCAGTCGCTGAGTAAAAAAACGTTGCAGTGGTTTACTGTCCGGTTGGTTGCCGGAATCGCTCGCATCCGATGTCTGGTCGGTCGATTCGACAATCGCATCGAGGTTTTTTTTTGGATCGTCCTGATAGTCTGTGTCCGTCGGGTAACTGTAAACCGAGGCTCGCGGCGGGCCGATTTCCTCGGGTAGCATTTGCACCACTTTTCGGGCCACGGTCCAGGCACCCTCGACCGACGTGTCCGTCAGGATTGCACCACGAACACCTTGCTCAAGGTGTCCCAGTTCATCGGTAATCCTCAGATGCTCCGAGAGTATGTCGCTAATCTGCTTTACCCGAGTGTCCGCCTTGGACGCATCTGTGCTTTCGAAAATCAACAGACAAAATTTGGCTCCACCACGATCACAGCGGACCCTTTCCTTGATCAGGCATTCTGAAAATGCTTGATGGTCGAGCAATTTGCGTGAGCCTCGATGATCAGTATTGAAAAGTGACTCAAGATCGCAACTTGCAGCTTGTTCCCAATGCTCTGAATTCAGATAAGGTGAATTGTTTAAGGACATTTTCAGCGCACGGGAAAGGGGGGGCAACTTCAACGATTGAGGTCAATTATATCATGAGCGTTTCATTAATTCTCATGCGGGTTTAAGCGTTCGCCATGCATTGCGAACGCGTGAGATTCAGGAGTCGGATTATTCCGGTAAATCGACCGGTAGGACCCGCTCGTGCAGATTCCCCGAATACGCTTCTCGGACTCTGGTCGCGAAGATCGCGTGGAATGCAGGTCTGGTTTTGAATCTGCTGGCTGTTCAAACTCGCGGGATATCTCGACCGCTAGGGTTGCTGACTCATCTGCGGGAAGGGTCGGCGTTGGGATGTTGCCTATACCGCTTCTGGCAGGGCCTGCCTGATGTAAACAGCAGGTGCATGGGTACCTGACCATGCTGGCGTCAGTCAGCTACCTCTCGAGAAATGGGGCACGGTCGTCTCGTCAATCTAGGACTTCCAGAAGATTGCTGTATTGATCCGTCCATTGGATTGGTGCCCTGTCGTTGTAGAATTCGTCCGAACTGAGAGCCTGAATCGATGGCTGATTGATGAGGTTTTTGTCAGTCGTCAAAAGACACCACGACGATGATGCTTCATCCTGTCCAGAACTGTCGTCATAATCAGTATCAATACAAACCATGTTAAAGCCATTGCCGACCGCCAGCCCAGCAACCACCGGATAAAGGCTCAGGTAGCGGTTGCTAATGTGAATCGCAATGATTCCATTTTTGCGAAGATGCTTTTCGTAGGTTTTGAAGGCTTCCATTGTCAGAAGATGGGCGGGAATGGCATCGCCGCTGAAGGCATCCAGGACCAGAAGATCGAAGTTTTGTGCTGGTTGGCGTTCCATGGCCACCCTGGCATCTGAGAGCGTGATGCCAATCTCGGCGGCACTGTGCTTGAGAAACGTAAAGTTTGACTCGGCAAGGTTCACAACGTCCGCGTTGATTTCGTAAAAATGGTAGTAATCACCTGGTCTACCGTAAGCGGCGGTAGTGCCTGCCCCTAGACCGACGATCCCGACTCGCAAGGAGTTGTCGGTTTTTCCAAGCGTTTCAATCGCGACTCCCAGTCCGCTGTCCCTCGAGTAATAGGTCGTTGGCTTTCCGCGTAGTTCCTTGCTGATGAACTGGAATCCGTGAAGCGTGTGTCCATGGTACAAGGCCCGGCCCAGTTGGTTGCGTGAGCCAGCTTTTTCAATGTCAATACGCAATACGCCATAGAAATTTCTACGTTGTGTCACGGTTTCTTCGTTGGCTCCATTCCAGTTCCCAGAGGCAATCAACCAAAGTCCTGAAACTCCTATGCCTAAGCTGCCAATGCAAGTCATGAAGCGTCGTTGCTTTGTCGAACTCTTCGAAATCAACATGACAGGAATCAGGCAAGCCAGAGCAAGTCCAGAGACCAACGTGATTTGCGTTTCCAAAAACGATGAAAATAGCATTGGACACAGAATCGCAACTGTCATTCCACCAACGGCACCGCCAGTTGCCATTGCCATGTAAAACGAAGTTAGGTGATCGCTGTGCGGTTTTTTTCGCACCAATTCCCCATGACAAAGCATGCAGACAAAAAACAGCGTGATGAGTGACATTGAGGTTTGAACAACAATGTCATCGCTGTAGTCTTCCCAGCTGAAATCAGAATCCGAAACGGGTAACCAGTTGTCCATGGTTCCCAGTGAGTCGTGGTTGATGTACGCGAAAGCAACAATGGCCAAGATTGTGGCCGTCGCCCAGATTCGCGGCTTGTAGAATTTTGAAAATTCAAAGCTGATGATGAACGTTAGAAGATAAATGCTCAGTGGCAGTACCCACATCAATGGTGATACTGTCATTTCGAGACAGATATGATTTGAAATCGATAGCAATGCAAAGGAACCAATCGCCGCAAGCCCGAGCCATGAACACCATGCCTTGGCGGTGACTGCAGCAGGGTTGGTTGTGATGTCATCGTTGTCCAGGGTGGAGTCTGTGGAGGCCTGGAAAGACGGGTTCAGACGGATGTCTCCGGAACGAATGATGATCACCGTCATCCCGATGCAGAACAATGCAAAGGCGATGAATCCACCTGCCCAGACGTAAGCCTGCATGGAACTGCTCATCAGTGGTTCGATCAGAAACGGGAAACTGAGCAGTGCGAATAGTGAACCGGCATTCGATAACGCGTATAGCCGGTAGGGGATTTGCCCAGGTAGTTTTGCCGCGTACCACGCCTGTAGTAGCGGTGCAGTCGCAGAAAGCAGGAAATAGGGAAGCCCAACGTTTGCCAGCAGTACACTCAGGATTCGTAGCGTTGGCTGGCGGCCATCCGTCGGTTTCCAGATTTCATCTGGAATGATTGGTAAAAACAGCAGGCCCACCAAAACCAGACTCATGTGAACAATCACTTGAGCCTTCAGGGAAAGAAAGCGGTTGATCGAATAGGCATAAGCGTATCCGGCCAACAGCATGAGCTGAAAAAACATCATGCATGATGTCCAGACAGCCGGGCCCCCACCAAACCAAGGCAGGATCATCTTGCTGATCACCGGTTGGATTTGAAAGACGAGAAACGCTGACAGCAAAGTGGCTACTGCACAGCAAGCGGTGAACGGCAACAGCAAACTGGAGTTGGTTGCCTGTGGGTTGGGTTCGTGTTCTTGCACGTTTCGCTTTCGATGCGGGTAGGAGGGATTGCAGGGATTGCTTGCCCAGTACCAGTTGTACAACTTGGCTCAGGCAACGGATCAAGCCAACAACAGAATGCTGAGGATGCATTCCTGGGTCGATCCCCGAGGCCGCTGTGCTGAATTGTTACACCTAGATGGCCCCTTTCGATTCGAACTCGAACGTTACCGCTGATGATTTTTCAGGGTGGGGGTGTTTGTGCAGCACAGTCGGGTTGTACGGTACCGTCGGATTGCACGACAAAGCAGTGGGTTTGATGACTCCCGTCTTGGGCTGAGCGTTGATTATCGCCGTTAAACGTCGGTTTTCGCAAACAGTGTTGCTCGGCCAGCGGTGACGAAACAATTGTGTGAGCCGAGAATTATCATTTCCCTGCTCAACAGTTTGGCACCCTGACTGTCTCGCTGACTGTCTCGGTGACTGTCTCGGTGACTGTCTCGGTGACTGTCTCGGTGACTGGGCAAGGTGCCGAAAATTTCATGGCTGGACTGGTGGTATCGTTGATTGTGAATTACACACAATTGGCGGTTGTCCCAACGGTGCGTTGGATCTGCAAAGTATGACGGCGGAATTCTGACCGTTCGCTCGTGTGGTTCCATCGGGATTAGTGTGAAGGCTGCACATTGGGTTTCCTTGAGGCAGTAACTTACCGATCAGCCGCAGTGGGGCGGTTATCCTCAATGGTTTTGCTTGGACGTTGAGAATCAACCCTGTTGCCCAAGCCGTGAATTCCTAGAATGGCATCATGTTTCAACTTCGCTGCACCGTCCGAAATTGCAATGGCATCCTCGAGAAGCAGGAGCAAGGGCTTGTCTGTGCGGCAGGTCACCACTTTGATCGTGCTAAAGAGGGTTATTGGAGTTTGCTGCAACCGCAGGATCGAAAATCTACCAAGCCTGGTGATTCTGATGCTGCTGTTTTGGCACGCCATCGATGGCTTGCGCGTGGTTATGCAAGCGGATTGATTGAATCGCTGTTGCCGTGGACCGGTGCAAGGGTGGCAGGCAGATCGGCAGAGCATGCGAGAATACTTGATCTCGGTTGCGGTGAGGGATCGTTTGGGCCTGCGTTGTTTGCATCCCAGGCGAACGGGTATTGCGGAATCGACCTGTCCAAACGGGCTATCAAGTTGGCGGCACGCAAGTGGCCTGCCGCAACATGGGTGTTGGCCAACGCTGATCGCGTGCTACCTGTATGTGATGCCAGCCTTGATTGTGTCGTCTCTCTTTTTGGCCGCCGTCCTGTGGCTGAAATCGATCGGGTGCTCGCTCCCGAAGGCATCTGTATCGTTGCGGTTCCAGGCGAAGAAGATCTGATTGAACTTCGCGAACAGGTGCAACAGGCTGGACATCGTCGTAGTCGGTGGGAATTGGTGGTCGAAGAAATGTCTGCGTGCGGTTTGCAGTGTGTTGAACACCAACACTGGAAACAGCAATTTGTGCTTGACTCAGTTGCGATTTCTGACGCATTGGCGATGACTTACCGGGCGGTGAGGTACTCACAGCAGGCACGACTGGAATCCGTGTCGCAAATGCATGTCACGATGGCTGCAGATTTACTTTTGCTGCAACGCGTTGCCTGACTTGATTGTAGTACTTTGAATTTCAGAGTGCCGTGTACGCATGGCGGTCTGATTAAATTCTCGCAACAGCGATGCTGTGTCACCAGTCTCGTAGAAGTCGACTGCCACAAAATTCGGGAATCGCATGGCCAATTTTTGACAACCATCGAGCCTCGGTTTCAAGATGGCAGCTGAATTGGCTTGCTGTGCCAGGCCGACGCCGGCGGTTGGACGCGTCAGGAAATGGTTCAGGATGAACAACGGATTGGATTGTTTTCCGCGATTGCGTCGGTAACTAAAGTCTTGGGTTTGCTTTACTGAGAAGTGCGTTTCCTGGCAGAATTTCCATACGTCATGGTATCCGGGCCAATCACCACCGCCTGCATCGGTAAAGACGACCAGGCGTTTGTTCTGCGCGATCATGTCTTTGATGTTTGGCCATGAGCGTGCTGCTGGTTGCTGATGCAGCAAATCCAGAAGTCCTACTGCTTCAAATGCTTCACGCACCTGTTTTGCAGGTGCGTAGGACTCGAAGATAAGCGTCAGGATTGCCTTGGGGTTTTTCTTGACGAAGGTCTTGATGTCGGTCAGGGCAGTTGCCAGCGGAATTTTCCCGAGAATGGCTCGGCCATGAAGCAGGTAGGGTTGATCATCGATCATGTGGATATCCAACATCAGTCCCCGAACGCCGTCATTGAGTTGTCTGGTGAGCCCGTAGGATTGATTGGGAAACCACCATCCTTCTTCGCGATTCGACATCGCGTTGTGTGTGACCAGCCATGCAATCTGGTCGTAGCGGCTTTCGAGGTAGTGGGGAAGGGTTTCAGGACCGGGGTTATCGTCTTGACGATGGACTTCTGAATCAGGGTCTGTTTGATTGCCTGTCGTTGTCTCGCTCTTGTTTACTGCAGGCGGACTCTGTTGCTGTCCGATCGCCAACCGATCGGCGTTGATCAAGGGGAGCAGGAACAAGACGGGTGTCAGGAATTTCACCACCCGTGATGTCGGAACCCGGCAGGGAAAATGGAAAACCCATTTTGTCGCGGAAGAAATTTTAAATAGCGAGTTAAATATGGCCAATTGTTGGCAGATCCATTTTGGAAAAGATGAGTGACAGGCGACTTGGTATATTCTAGCGGTCTTTCCCGGGGCTGTTGATTCCCCGGAAATGTTGATAGGGCTGCGAATGGGTGGTCGTCGCGGTTCATGAGCGGGCGAGTGCCATGGATTTTGATCCTGCTACCGCCGGTACGGCAGGGATGCGGCAAGATGGGTTTCATGTCTGGATCGGCAGAGAGTGAATCGAGTTCATGAAGTTAATGCCTGTGTTTTGCATTGTGGCCCTCTTTCTATTCGTCTCGCAGGTCGAGGGAAACGAAAGTCAACCCAACATCGTCTTCATGATTGCTGACGATCTGGGCTGGGGGGATGTTGAATTCCATGGTGGCCAAGTCCCCACTCCTCATTTAAACCAGTTGCTTGAATCGGGTTTGGAATTGCAGCAGCATTACGTTGCACCGGTCTGTAGCCCAACTCGCGCTGGATTCATGACCGGACGTTATTGGAGTCGTTTTGGTGTGACAACTCCTACCAACGTTCTGGGCTTGCCAATGGACACGGTCACCGTGGCAAAGGCTCTGCGTGATGCAGGTTATTCAACCTGCCTGACCGGTAAGTGGCATCTGGGGTCGGAGTTGCGGTGGGGCCCAAACCACTTCGGGTTTGATCACAGTTATGGTTCGCTGGCAGGTGGTGTAACACCCTGGTCTCATTTTTACAAAAAAGGTGTTCACTCAGTGACGTGGCACCGCAATGAAGAAATGATTACCGAGCAAGGGCACGTTACGGATCTGTTAACCAACGAGGCTGTCGATTGGATTGAGAGCAGGAATGCAGACCAACCCTTTTTTCTGTACGTACCATTCACTGCCGTTCATCTGCCTATCCGCGAGTCTGATGAATGGCTTGAACGCGTTCCAGAAAGTGTGGCCGGATCCGTTCCACGCCAATACGCGGCTTGCATCCTTCATCTCGATGATGCCGTGGGCCGAATCGTAAAGGCCATTGACAATGCTGGTGAAAGTGACAACACGTTGATTGTATTTACCAGTGACAATGGTGGTTCGACGGATGAGAATAATGACACGAAGTATCCTGATGATAAATGCCCCAATGGACAGTTGCCCGGCAGCAATCTTCCCTTGCGAGGAAAGAAGGGAGATCTTTACGAAGGTGGCGTTCGGGTCCCAACCATTGCCTGTTGGCCCGGCAAAATCCCGGCCGGGACGACTGCTGTAACTCCTGTGCATGTGGTTGATTGGATGCCCACCTTCTGCAAATTGGCGGATCCCAAAATGCAAACTCAAACACTGAAATGGGATGGCAACGACATTTGGCCTGTCCTTTCAGGTTCGGGGCAACTTCCCCAGCGATCTCTGTATTCTGCGGGCGTACATTTTCGCTCGCGGGCGTTGAGGCAGGGTGATTGGAAATTGATCGTGTTCGCAGAAAAGGGGGCCGTGGCTGAGCGACTGGAACTCTACAATCTGCGGAAAGATCCGCGAGAAAAATCAAATGTGGCATCACTTCATCCGACCCGTTTGAGCGAAATGCGACAGTTGCTTGAGTCCATGGCCAGCAATGATCGTGATGCCTTGGCGAACTCAGAGTGATGAGCATGAAGCATGAAGGTTGACCAAGTCCGGAAAGCGTTCTCCGATTGCATTCTGTTTTCGGTACTGGTGATCCGTGTTGACAATCGGCGGGCTTTGGATCGCCGGATGAAGCGACCGCTGGATGCCACCGCTTCGCGTTAGAACTTCGTTTTCAGTGACATCGTTTTCAGTGACATCGTTTTCAGTGACATCGTTTTCAGTGACAAGGACTCGAGGAATGCAGATGCGAGCAATGCAACGATTTCTGTTGACCACGGTGGCTTTGGTTTCGGGAATGCTTCCTGTCACGGCCTCCACTCGCGATTATCTCAAGCAGCCAGTTGGCTGGTTCCGGTCCTCTGAGGGAAAACAGCGGTTGGGTAATCTACTGACGTATCAGGACCCGAGTGGATGCTGGCCAAAAAACATGGACACGACCGTTGAACCCTATCAGGGTGACCGGCGGAAACTGAAGGGAACCTTCGACAATTCAGCGACAGTCAATGAACTGCGTTTGCTGGGGCGTGCCTACAATGTCACAAAACAGGATCCGTACCGGGAAGCATTCAACAAAGGAATTCAGTGCATTCTTGATGCGCAATACAGCAATGGTGGATGGCCACAAAATCCAAAAGCTAGTGAGTATCACCAGCACATCACTTTCAATGACGGAACGATGATTGGGCTGATGAATTTGTTGCGTGAGGTGTTTGAGGACGAACAATACCGGTTTGTTGACGCGAAAATGCGTCAACATGCCAATCATGCTTTTCAACGTGGCGTGGAATGCATCCTTGCCTGCCAAATCAGAGTCAAGGGAACACGGACTGCCTGGTGCGCTCAGCACGATCGAGAAACACTGGAACCACGCAGAGCACGTTCCTATGAGCATCCATCCATCAGTGGTCATGAAAGTGCGGGAATCACGCTGTTGCTGATGAGTATCCAGGAACCGTCGACCTCGGTTCGTGAGTCTGTGCGCGCGGCGGTGGTTTGGTATGAACAATCCAGATTGGATGGCATTCGGCTCGAAAGAAAGAATGGTGATAAAAGGATTGTGCAGTTACCTGACAGTCCTCCGCTGTGGGCACGGTTCTACGAAATCGGAACAAATCGTCCCATTTTCAGCGGTCGAGATGGAGTGATCCAATATGATATTGCAGCGATCGAGTCGGAACGCCGCAACGGTTATTCATGGTACGTCAATACAGGGGCACGTGTCCTGGAGAACTGGGAACGGTGGATGTGGAAGTGAGCATTATTCGCGGATGAAAGCAGGTCGACACAGATGACAGAATTGCATGGAAACAGTACTGAAATGGTGAACCGTCAATCGCAATCCACTTGGGTTCGGAAGGACAGATTTCGCACCGCCAAGAAACAGGTGTTGGCTGTGCGCAGTTGTAAGGTCTCAACGCCGGGTGCACTGGCGATCATGTTTGTTGCGGCGGTTTGGGTTTCGACCCTGCGGGGTGAGGATGCGTCCAATCGGCCACTGACGATGGAGACAGTATCAGGGAAGGGTGTCTGGATTGATCCAAAGATACGCGACGTCAATGTGAATCGCAGGTCGTCTGTGGGCGGACTGACGATCAAGGTGTGGTTTGACAAGCAGTTTCTCGGCACGGGGGATGCCTATCGCCGCCGTGCTGAGGAGTTTTCCAATGCAGAACGCCGCGCATTGCGTTCGCGGATAGTGAAGGGTTTGCAGACTCTCAGCGAAGCATCCCATGCAGTTGCGAGCGATGCCTTGCAGTCACTTGAGTCCGATGGTGTGATTCGTGAACTGCAACGTCACTGGATTGTCAATGGATTCACCTGCAAAACGACGATCGATGGCGTGGAGAAAATTAAAACTGTGCCCGGCGTCAAAAAGATTTTCTTGGCGAATAATTCTGTTCTTCGACGAGGTGGTTTACAGGCTGCGATTCCACCAACCACAGCATCGGGTAGTGAGCAACGGCAGAGTTACAAGCATCCCTGGTACATCAGATCGCTCCGGGCGGATCGTGTTTGGGAAGAGTTTGGAATCTTGGGCAGTGGAACACTCAATGTGATCGCGGATGGCAATTTCGCGGTTTCGCCGAACCTCGCTGCCAGTGTCTATCGCAATCCAAAGGAAATTCCTGACAACGGGAAAGATGATGACGGTAATGGTTGGATTGATGATTGCCACGGATACAACTTTGTAAACCGTTCGAATCAACTGACGGTCGTCCAATCGCCTCGGGCTGTTTTTTCACGCACGCTGCACGGTTCCATGTGCGCGACGATCATTTGTGGCAATGGGACTCGGGAAAGTCCCTACGAGTTTGGTATCGCGCCGGAGGCGAAATGGGCGGGTGTGATCGGTGGGCTGTTTGAACTTGAGCCTGCTGTCGAGTGGGCGGTCTTGCAGAACGCGGATACTTATAGCATGAGTTTTTCAAACCCCAACCTCGGTGAGTATCGCAGTCATGTCCGTAAAGTCTTTGAACATGGCGCGTTTTGCGGTGTCTTTTTCGTGTCGGGAGCGGGCAATTTTGCTCAAACCGCGAAGTTGCCGGTACAGATGCGGAGCCCGGAGGACACGCCGGAAGTCGTCTTTGCAGCAGCCGGGGTCCAACGCGACTTGTCCAAGACAATATTCTCAAGTCAGGGACCGGTGCGATGGGATACCGAACACTATCAGGACGGGATGGTTCGCAAGCCCGAAGTTTGCGCCTTCAATCAGGATTTGCCGTGTCAACTGCCAAACGGAGATGTCATTGATGTGCAGATCAGTGGCAACTCATTTGCCGGGCCAATGTTCTGCGGTTCGATAGCGCTGATGCTTGCAGCAGATCCTGATTTGCTGCCTTGGGACTGTCGTGAAATCATTACCCAGACAGCGACTGACATTGCTGATGAGGGATATGATTACCAAACGGGGCATGGTCTCATTGACTGCTACCGGGCTGTCAAGGAAGTGTTGCGAAGGAAAGCGGTACGGGATGGCACCGATGCGTCAATGTACGCCGCGTCAGATTCGAAAAATAATGTGGACGATCAGCTTGCGGCGATGTCTAAAATCAAGCCTGTTTTGACGGTGGTTGCTGTTCGTCCGGGGAGTCCTGCGGCAGCCGATGGTGTCAAGCCGGGGGATTTGGTCGTCAGTATCAATGGGCAGCCCATTGCTGAACGCAAGGGTTACGATTCCGCACGTCAGAGAGCCCGCAGTAATCCGATAACACTGGTTTTGCAAAGGGGCGGAAATCGCAACTCCTACCAGGTGCCACCGATTGCGTGGGGGCTCTCGCTCGGTATGCGTGCTGCGAATGTTTTTGATTAGAGGTTCAGACGTCGACTGACTTGGTTTCTGTCGTTGCGGATTGCGACTGCCGGGCAGGTGTCCAGTCGTTAACGGTTGTACTGACGTAATCGTTTGTCGTTGTTCAATAAATCAACAAGGTCGTTCATGTCCGAGCGCTGAGTGGCGGGTCGTTGGCGATCAGGATCCAGATCATTTGCGGACAAGCTTGAATGACTCAAGGCGGTCTCTTCAAGCCCCAAAGTGTCGAGGACTTTTCGGGCTAGAAGTCTGCCCGCTGGTTCGGCAAGGATACCACCGATGTGGAGATCGCCGTACAGGTTTTTTTCGCTCCTGTCCTTTGTTCCGGCGGCGTCCATCCACGTTGCGTAAAACGGCTCATTGCTGATCAAAGCGTGTTGGTCGCAGATTCCGATCTCGGGATGCTTGGTGATGATTTCCATCGCCCATGGATTGATGAATCGTTCCATCGTTCCCTGAACTCGACCCGGTGCTTTACCATCACTTCGCAGATTACCTGGCTCAGGGTATCCCCGTGGAATCGGCGTGGTCGTCACGAAGATGAGTTTTGCCTGGGTCTTCTTTAATTCGGTGATCACTTTCTCAAGGTCAGCCTGATATGCCTCTTTTGTGCTACCAGAATCCCAATGACCGAAATTGAAGCTGATGATATCCCATTCAAGACCTGTCTGATCAAATGCTCCGAGCCACTGAACGACATTTGCGACCCCTTTCCTGACTGCCCCACAGTTGGTCGGTGGATGATAAACGTTCAACTGCCCTTTCAAAGCTGCTCGCAAGGCTTTGTCATAGTTTCCTGAGATCGAGTCGCCGATGAACAGGTAACGCCCCAACGTTGGGTCATCTTGCCCGCTGGCATCTTCCAGTAATCGGATTCCAACTTCGCTGGCGTGGAATACACCGTCCCTGAGTTGGCCGTGGACGAATGCCTGTTGCGTGAATGGTCGTATGTCGGCTCGCGTCATCAGTCCCATGATGCGGTGCTGACCATCGTGGCCTTGAGTTCCAATTTGGTACACTTTGTCGCCAATCTGGACGTCCATGAACCGACCATTTTCCTTCAGGAACCTTCCCGAGATCCACGGCTCGTCTTCGGTCGGTAAGTGATCAGGAATTGGTTTGACATACAGTTTTCCGTCAAAGATCGGTTTGGCCCCTTTCTTGATAAAGGCACGCACAGCATCGGCATCCTTAAAGTTCCGACGGACATACAGCTTCTTTGGCAAATCAAAGTGTTGGATATTGTGACCGACTTTGCATTCCACTTTTCCGGACTCAAATCCGCCTCGTTGGACGCGGGATTGCAGACCAATGATCGCGTTGTCATCAAGTTTGACTTCGATCACGCCATCAGAATTGCGGATGTAGAAATTTCGCATTTGCTGGTCCAGCGGCGTGATGACGCCGTTGGAAACCTGGTCACCCGTCGGTGGATCTGCGTAAGAACGTTCTTCGGTTACCGTCTGGTAGGTTGGCTCTTGCGCCGTTAAGGAAACCGCTGGCGTTAGCCACGTCATCAATATCAGGAAACGAAGAATTCCGCGTCGCATGGATTCTCTCTGCTGAATTGTAGGAGTGATGGGAACGATTACCTTGTGCATGATTGCTGCCGTTCCTTCGGATGCACTTTTGAATCTTGAACGCATGGGGGTCCAGGTCTGCTTGGCTGCACCAGAAATGCGATGCCATGGTTGCTGGCGGTTGAAAGTACGAAAAAAGGGTTCGCATGATGTCAGTCTAATGGGATAACGCAGATAATCGATGATGGTACCGCGTCAACGAGCAAATTCTTTCGGTGGCCGTGTGGTGTTGCCGTTCATCCTGATGCTCCTCAGGCGGTACAATGATTTGCAGTACAATGATTTGTTCAGTTCCTTGCCTGACCTTCCCTCCTGAACCCCAATCGGAACGGTTCCGATGCCTCGATTTCATGTTGGTTTTCAATCCTCCAGTGTCTGGGCTGGTTTTCGGTTGCTGATCCTGATTGCGCTATGCTTCCCATGCTGGGAGTTTGGCTATGGTGATGATACGGCGATCCAGTTCTTCGAAAGTAATATTCGCCCTGTCCTGATTGATCGTTGTCAAAACTGTCATGGCAGCAAAAAACAGTCAGGTGGCTTGCGACTTGATTCGAGGGCGTCGTTGCTGAAGGGTGGGGACACTGGCCCAGTCGTCGTACCAAACGCACCATCCGACAGTTTGTTGGTTCATGCCATTCGCCATGAGGGCGACTATGCCATGCCCCCCAAGGGGCAACTCTCTGAACGGGCGATTCGTGATATTGAACAGTGGATAAAACTGGGCGCGCCGTGGCCAGAGTCCAGTGACGCCAAGGATGGCTTGGTTGCGGATATGACTTCGGCCAAAGTTCGGAATCATTGGGCTTTTCAAAAGGTGCTCAAGCCCGCCGTGCCCGCCGTGGATTTGCCCCCGAACGCTTCACCGAATCCGATAGATGCGTCTGCGGCGCCCGTCGATGCATTTGTACAAAGAAAGCTCGCAGAGCATCAACTGAGCGGGTCTGGAATGGCCGATCGACGCACACTGATTCGACGGCTGACCTATTCGCTGACTGGTTTGCCTCCAACGGTCGGCGAAGTTCGGGACTACCTGAACGACCGGGAACCGCACGCTTATCAACGCCTGGTCGATCGCTTGCTCGATTCCGTCCAGTATGGTGAACATTGGGCGCGCCACTGGCTTGATGTGGCGAGGTACTCGGATACCAAGGGTTATGTCTATGGAAGAGAAGAGAGATTCTGGACGCATGCCTGGCTGTACCGTGACTGGGTGGTGGCGTCGCTTAACGCAGATATGCCTTACGACCGTTTTCTGCTTCTGCAATTAGCAGCTGACCAGGTTGAGGATCGTCAACAGCGAGACTTGGCTGCGATGGGTTTCCTGACTTTGGGACGTCGATTTCTGGGCGTTCGCCGTGAGATCATTGATGATCGCATTGATGTTGTTTGCCGGGGGACGATGGGGCTGACCGTCAGCTGCGCTCGCTGCCACGATCATAAGTTTGACCCCATTCCGGCGGCTGATTATTACTCGCTGTATGGTGTCTTTGACAGTTGTATCGAGCAGTTGGTGTCATTGGGGAATCCAGGCGGCAATGCTGCTGACTCAGAAGATGCGTTTCGCGTTGAGCTTCTGAAGCGGCAGACGGCATTGGCCGACAAAATGGCACGGCGACGATCCGAGGCAGATTTGCGTGTGAGAAATCGGATTGCTGATTACCTGTTTGCTCAGTCAGAACTTGAAAAGTATCCGGCCAATGGGTTCGATCAGATATTCGCCAAGGATGATCTGTTGCCGGCAGTGGTCCGACGTTGGTCCCGATACCTGCGCAAGGCTGCCCGAGGCAATGATCCCATCTTTGAACCGTGGCGGCGTTTTTCCGAGTTGTCCGATGACGCGTTCGCGAAACAGGCGGGGAAAATCATCGATCAAATTCAGGCAGCGTCCAGCAGGCAGGTGAATCCTAATATCGCAATGGTGTTTGACACGCCGCCGACCTCAATGCGTGATGTTTGCAATCGTTATGCCCAGGCTTTCGTCCGTGTGGGCGGCTTATGGCAGGCCGTCATTGACCGGACGAATGCCAGCCAGGCGGATCCACCCGTTGGTCTTTCTGATCCACACGCCGAGTCATTGCGAGCCGTGCTTTTTGGACTGGAATCACCCTGTCAAATGCCGCCAGGTTCGATCATTGACTGTGAAACTTACTTTGACTCAGCTGCCTGTACAGAGTTATGGAAACTACAAGGTGAGATCGACCGGTGGATTGTCCAGTCTGAACAGCCAGTTCCGTATGCACTGACCCTTCAGGACAGTAGCAAACCGGCGGAGCCGAGGATTTTCAGGCGTGGTGATCCGCTGAACTTGGGAAGGGATGTGCCGCGCCAGTTTCTGTCCATCATTGCGGGGCCACAACGCCAGCCATTTCGGAACGGAAGTGGCCGTTTGGAATTGGCCCGTGCCATCATACACCCCGACAATCCACTGACAGCAAGGGTCATGGTCAACCGAGTCTGGTTGCATCACTTTGGGCAGGGGCTGGTATTGACTCCGAGTGATTTTGGGACTCGAGCTGCGGCACCATCTCATCCAGAACTGTTGGACTGGCTGACCATTGATTTTATCAAGGGTGGCTGGAGTCTGAAAATGCTGCATCGCAGGATTCTGATGTCGGCGGCTTATAGACAGTCGTCCTCCGGGCCAACGAATCGCGACCAATTGGCCTTGGCTTTGCAAACGGATCCGGACAACCGCCTGCTCTGGCGAGCCAGTCCGCGCCGTCTCGGTTTTGAGGAATTACGTGACTCGGTTTTGTCAGCCAGTGGACAACTCAATCGAATAAGCGGAGGTAAACCGGCGCCGCTGTTTAAAGAACCTTATCCCACCAGGCGAACACTGTACGGTCTGGTCGATCGCCAATACCTGCCTGGTACCTTGAGGATGTTTGATTTTGCCAACCCCGATCTGCACGTCCCGAAACGAAGTGAAACAACGGTACCTCAGCAGGCACTTTTCTTCATGAACCACCCCTGGATGCTGAAACAGGCACGAGAACTTTCCGAGTTGTCGCAGGATTCGGCAGAGCCTCGACAGCGGGTGAGTTTGCTTTTCCGTCGCATCATGCAGCGTGAGCCAACGGAAACGGAGATCGAGGAAGCTTTCGAATTGGTCACTGCGGCCAACGAACAGGATGACGTTGCGGTTCGCCCCACGATTCAGAATTGGACCTACGGTTACGGTGTCCTCGATGAAGCCGCCGGGGCGGTGACTCAATTTACCCCTTTGCCGTATTTCACGGGTTCGGCATGGCAAGGTGGCGACAAGTTCCCCGATCCAGCACTTGGGTGGGTTCAGCTGACCGCTCGCGGTGGGCACCCCGGTAATGATCAACAGCATGCTGCGATTCGACGCTGGACGGTCGACCGGGATATGAGCATTCGCATTCGCAGTGAATTAAAGCATGAGCCAACTGAGGGCGATGGCATTCGTGCGTTCATTGTCAGTTCCGTCGGGGGAATTCATCACAGTGTCACTCTGCATCATGACGATCGGCAGTTTGGTGTCGATGAACTTACTGTTACCAAGGGGGATGTGGTGGATTTTGTTGTCGATATCGGGGAAGGTCTGAATAACGATCAGTACCTTTGGAAGGTACTGATCGAGGAGGTTGGTGATGGTGACAAAACCATCGTCTGGGATTCAAGTGCTGATTTTCCCTCGCCGGTTTCCAATCTGTTGGATGGTTGGGAGCAATTGGCTCAGGTTCTGTTATGTTCCAATGAATTCATGTTTGTCGACTAGGGAATCACCGTGAACAAAATATCCGCACACAGCATCTTCCCGGTCAGGCATGGCTGCTGCATCAGGTCAGAGGAGAGCTATCATGTCCAGAGATGATCACCTGCCTCCCTGTTCCCGACGGGACTTGCTGACACGGTCGGCGCTCGGTTTGGGATCGCTTGGACTGATCGGTGTCCTTCAGGACGATCAACAGCTTGCCAACGCGGGACCTGCGAGTGACTCACCGACTTCACTGCAGGCACGTGTTCCACATTTTGCCGGGCGGGCCAAGCGTGTTATCCATTTTTTCCTGAATGGAGGGCCGTCGCACGTTGACACATTTGACCCCAAGCCCGCGTTGTTGAAATATGCAGGCAAGCCGTTGCCGGAAACATTGCGAACGGAGCGCAAGACAGGTGCCGCGTTTCCGTCTCCCTTTGAGTTTAAACGGTATGGTGAATCGGGAATTGAGGTCAGCGATTTGTTCTCGCGAACTGCTGCGCACATCGACGACATCGCGGTGATACGGTCCATGCATGCTCAGGTTCCCAACCACGAACCGTCCTTGATGTTGATGAACTGCGGTGATTCGGTGCAGCCACGACCCAGCATGGGATCGTGGTTGCTGTACGGATTGGGAACAGAGAATCAGAATCTGCCTGGCTTCGTAGCCATGTGTCCCGGTGGTTTGCCGATCAAAGACAACGAGAATTGGCAATCTGCGTTCCTGCCTGGCATGTTCCAGGGCACCTATGTCGATTCCAAACACAAGGAATTCAATCGTTTGATCGAGAACGTTGAACATCCACACATTGCGACGGGGCAGCAGCGACGTCAGCTCGATCTGCTCGGACAGTGGAATCGGAGACATCGTCGTTCGCGACTTGATCAACGTCTCGACGCAAGGATTTCGTCTTATGAACTTGCTTTTCGGATGCAACAGGATGCCCGTGAAGCCTTTGATCTAGCTGATGAACCACGTTATATCCAGGATATGTATGGTGCGGGGATCCATGGTCGGCAAACCCTGATTGCCCGACGCTTGGTGGAACGGGGTGTCCGATATGTGCAGTTGTGGCATGGTGCGGGGCAACCGTGGGACAACCACGACAAGATCGAAGCCAATCATCGCCGGCTTGCCAATGAACTCGACCAGCCGATCGCCGCGCTGCTGACGGATCTCAAGCAGCGGGGGATGCTGGAAGAAACGCTGATTTTGTGGGGTGGTGAATTTGGACGCACCCCCAGCGTTGAATTGGAAGGTGGCGGCAAATCAAAGCTTGGACGTGATCACAACCATTACGGGTTCACCGTCTGGATGGCCGGTGGAGGAATCAAAGGGGGCACGGTCCATGGCGCGACCGACGAGTTCGGGTTTCGCGCCGAACAGAATCGGACCAGTGTTCATGATCTACACGCGACCATGCTGCATACGCTGGGACTGGACCACGAACGGCTGACCTATCGTTACGGGGGACGCGACTTCCGCTTGACAGATGTGCATGGTCGAGTTCTGAGTGAAATCCTGGCCTGAGGGCACTCGCCAATGGCTGGGACGGGAATCACCCGTTGTTGATGCCGCCACATCGACCCGGATGCTCGATCAAGTAAACCAGAGGGACAGGTTGCGAACCCAGACAAAAGTTTCGCTGGGGTGGCACCCCCCCCGACTGATGCCAGGCTGAACTCCCGACTGACGCACTGACGCCAGACTGACACGCAGTCCATTGTGATCAGTCACAGTTTCCTGCAGTGCCACACAGTTTCCTGCAGTGCCACACAGTTTCCTGCAG
>JAPKCI010000353.1 GCA_028823035.1 Rubripirellula sp. | reverse complement strand
GATGCTCCAATTGTCCCGATGCTCCAATTGTCCCGATGCTCCAATTGTCCCGATGGTCCAGTTGTATCGATGATGCAGTCGTCATGGCAAGCATCGTTGACTTTAACGGTCAATTGCTTCAGAGCCTCGGTAACGTCAGACGATGTCCATCTTGCACGACGGAAGCATCGGCGTTGTCTGAACGCTCGAATCGCTAATGGCAAGGTTGCCGCTAACTAAAAGCTGACATCCGCATTAGGCGAATACGTGACAAAGACAATCCCCAACTATCTCCGCATTCATCATGGTTCAGAACGTAAAGAACTGACTCAACCCAATCCGCAGAACGACCTGATCAGGAACTTTTGGAACTACTATTCGGATGCCACGGGCTGGCGAATAGATCCGCGAGCGTCTCGCAACAGCAACGCCCTGGAGCTGTTGCCAGCCATTTCAGGCGAGACAACGGATACCGAAGAGGGCGAACCAACAACTGCTGTGGGCAGGATGGCGGCAACCCGACTGGCCAATGCAGCCTCGAGCTTGACCGATGAAGTGCGTCGTACGCGAGAATGTTTGCGACAGCGAGAAGCCGAACTCGCTTCCTCAGCTGCTCTGATTGGCGTTGAGATCAACGGAAAGGCCACGGCCGATCAGATTGAGTTGGCATTGGCAGATGCCATGGCGGCCTGCAAGTGCAATGCGGCTGCTCTTTACATGCTAGACGAGGATACTCAGTACCTCAAAGCACGGTCGGTGGTTGGGCTGCCAACTCGGCGTCTGGAAGATCCACCTCGCGAACTCCGTGGCAGTCGTGGAGATCTGGAAGCGATGGTCCAGGATGTCGTCGCGATTGATGACTTCAGCGCCGAGTCGATTGACACATGGAATTGCCCTGAGCCATTCTCGTCTGGCATCTGCGTGGCGATCAAAACAGATGACGTGCCAATTGGCACTCTGTGGCTGTTCCGCGACCAAGTTGCCGAATTCGGAGACGCTGAATCAGCAGTGGCGCGTCTTGTTGCGACGAATCTCTCTCTGTTACTACGGCAGTCATCGCAAACCGAAATTTCTTCCGGGGCGGGTCCTGACAAACCCATTCAGGATCTTTCGCAATGGCAGTACGAGTCATTGCCAGCCGGTTCAACCCTGGCCCAGGGCTGGCGGGTCGATGGGATGATTGAATCGTCTGAGGCATGGGCAACCGGATGGCATCACTGGGATGTTCTGCCTGATGGAACGTTGATGTTAGCGATTGCTGAAGCCACGGACCCTTCCGCAAAAGGAGCCATGCACGCAGCCATTGCCCGGGCCGCGATGGCCTCTCATGCCGGGTACCGTCACACACCTTTGCAGTTGATACAGAAGGTCAGTGATACGCTATGGCAGACGAGTACTGGCGAGCAACTGGTGTCGCTTGTCTATGCTCATGTCGATCCTGAGACAGGCGATGGCGTCGTCGCATCCGCAGGTTCCATCGGTGCCTTGGTCAGCAGTCGCTACGGGTACCGACCACTGGTTGATGGAAACAGCGATCCGCTCAACACACGCATGGACACCAATGCCTCGAGTGATGAGTTTCATTTATTGCGAGGGGAAACGCTGCTGGCCTTTTCCAAGGGGTTCGCAATGGCAGGTGCCGACCAAATGGCTTTGGGGGGACACATTCGAACAGCGATGCAACTGGAGGACCGGAGCCCACTGGCCATGCTTCGCCGCAAACTGGTCGACTTGCCATTGGTGCAAGAACGCGGAGCCTTGACTCTGCTACGCAGTTAAACGGACATGACCGTTGAACTGAGGTAACAGAAACCCTGGCCGTTGCAGGCACTAATCTTGCTCGGCCAGTAGTTGCTCAATGGTTTGCCGCATCTGTTGCTCGCCATTGCTCCCTTCCCAGTTCAGTTCGCCTTGCCACCAACGCCGCAAAAAACCTTTTTTGTCGATCAGGTACACAGTGGGCCACATCGTATTGCTCCAGTTTTTCCAATTCGTTGATTTGAGGTCGTGCAGAATTGGGTACTTGATGCTCTCGTGCCTGGCTGCGGAGGCGACCTGATCAGGCTGGCGTTCGGCTGAGGTTTCCGGGGTTTGAATCCCAATGACGACCAGATCCCGATCAGCATAGGCTTGAAGCCAGGCTGAGTAATGCGGAAGGTTTCGTTGGCAATTGATGCACTGGAAAGCGTAAAAGTGGATCGCAACCACCTTTCCCTTCAAGTCACCAAGCTCAATCGGTCCACCCTGAATCCATCTGCCTCCCTCAAGCGAGAGTTCCGGAGCCAGAGGATAGGTTCGACGAACGCTTGAAAAGTTGAAGGGCGTCCCGGACAATGCCCCCCAACGCTGTTCCTGATCATCCGTCAGGTGTTCAGTCACGCGTTTGAGTTCTTGCTGCTTGAGAAGGTTAATCTCCGTACTCAGATCCGCATCCTTCTGCCGTCCCTGCTGTTGCAACTGGGCAGTCGCCTGGTCTGTCGATTGAAACACCCCGAGCAGCGCGTCACGCTGTTCCTTGGTCAAGCTGAGTGCAGCGGCAACGTCGTCCCGCAGCAGCATGCGAGCGCCCAACGCCTGATATTGCAACTGCCGAAGACGCCGTTCCTGAGGTTCATCCAGAATGGCCTGAAGCTTGCCCTCAAGTTGATCGGTAAGTTTACCTATTTCGATCCCACGCGGTCCGACTGCCAGGTTCCTGCTTCGAAACCAAGGGCCATCAACTTCGCGGATAGCTGCGAACACCTTGGCTGTTTGTGCCGCACTCAGCCCCAGATTCTCGTGTACCGACGCGTCGCGAATCATTTGCAACAAGACGGGGGAATTCTGAGACGCCGTTACCTCAGCAGGACAATCAACGGGGAAACTGATCGCGTAAGCGAGGACCATGATGGCCCTTGCAGGAATCACCCGGAATGAATCACGACTCATTGAGCCCCCCTTTAGGCAAGCCTGAACACCAGCGACTCTGACCGCGACTCTGGCCGCAGTAACGTTGGGGACCAAAGATTTTTCGAATCGATCACGTCCACGGGCAAAGCTACCTCAGGCAAAGATATCTCTGATCACTTCACCATGCACGTCCGTGAGTCGAAAAGGCCGCCCGTTGTGCATGAATGTCAGTTCTTCATGGTCCAGTCCCATCAAATGCAGCAAGGTCGCATGCCAGTCGTGCATGTGGACTTTTCCTTGGACTGCGTGATGGCCAAACTCATCGGTTTCGCCATAGGAGAAACCAGCCTTGACTCCTCCGCCCGCCACAAAGGAAGTGAACCCATAAGGGTTGTGGTCGCGACCGGTTCCATTGGCTTGAGCGTACGGAGTTCGACCAAATTCTCCGCCCCACCAAACCAGCGTGTCCTCGAGCAGGCCTCGTTGCTTCAGGTCAGCAAGCAATCCAGCGACAGGTTTGTCCGTGTTGAATGCGTGGTCTGCATGTTGTTCCAGATTCGAATGTTGGTCCCAACGAGGGTTATTCGAATTGTCGCCATAGTTGACTTGGATGTATCGCACGCCGGCTTCGCACAACCGTCGAGCCATCAGACACTGCTGGCCAAAATCATCGGTCCCCTTTTCTCCGATTCCATACATCTGCCGAACATACTCCGGCTCTTTCGAAAGATCTAGAATATCAGGAACCGATTGCTGCATTCGCCACGCCAATTCATACGAATTGATCAGGGCGTCCAGTTCAGTGCCTGCAGGTTGGCGAGTGTTCTGGATGGCGTTTATTTGTCGCAAAGCCTCAAACTGCTTCAGTTGATCGGTGGATGTCAATTTTGGATTTGTGAGATTCCGGAATTTCGCCTTAGCCGCAGATACTCCTGCCCGACCGATCGCTGTGCCCTGGAAAACCGCGGGCAGGAAGGCGTTGCTGTAATTGCGTGGTCCTCCGTTTCCCATCGCAGGTTGCAGCGTAACGAACCCGGGCAGGTTTTCGTTCTCAGTGCCTAGTCCATACTGAACCCAGGAACCGACCGAGGGACGGACCAGATTGATTGATCCAGTATGCAGGAACAACGTTGCCGGGCCATGAGCCACCCCGTTGGTATGCATTCCCTTCAGGAAACACAGGTCATCGACGTGTTCGGCAATGTGTGGAAACAACTCTGATACCCGCTGACCACAATCCCCATATTGTTTGAACTTCCAGGGCGACTTGAATATCCGATGTTCCGTGATCTTTTTCGTTTTGGCCAACACTCTGGCATCATCGAAGGTCCGATTTTCGCCATCGTGTTTTTCCAGCAGGGGCTTGTAGTCAAATGTGTCCACCTGGCTTGGACCACCTTGCATGAACACAAAAATGACACGTTTGGCACGCGCGGGAAAATGCGATGGTCTTACTGCAAGCGGATTACGATTCTCTGCGTTCGCTTGACGCTGGGCGAGTGACGCAGCAGCAAGATACCCGAAGCCACAAGCTGTCGATCGAAGCAGGTTCCGTCGATTCAATTGCATGGAAGAATCCAAGACGTTAGTTCAGGTATCGAAAGTCGATGCACTGGAAAAGGAGTTGGTAAATCAGAGCCCAATCGTTCCCACTTCCAGTTTGATCATTTGTCGCCAACAAGTCCATCATGATTTTCTGTTCATCGGCCCTTGGCTTGCGACCAAGAACTTGCAGAAACGCGGTTTCAAGCAGGATTTCGCTCGACATTGACTGCTGACTTGCCAGATATTTTGCTGCCTGAGCCGCCTGATCCATCACGAAGGGATGGTTCATCAGCAGCAAAGCCTGCGAGGCAACGGTGCTGGTAGTTCGGCGACCACCCTGAATGTTGGGGTCAGCAAAATCAAATACTTCGAAGATCTCGGGAAGAGTATTTCGAAAAACGGGCACATAGACGCTCCGTCTCTGTCCATCAAATTGATAATCATACTCAATACTGGTCCCCTTTTTCATGCTGGGTCCCCCCATCGTCATGTCGAGGTTCCCGGCTACCGTAAGCATGGAATCCCGAAGATCTTCGGCAAGCAGCCGTTTGCGGTCTCGACGCCAAAACAGGCGATTTCCGGGGTCTTGCTCAACCCCATTTCCCTCCGGCAGGGTGCTCAGTTGATAGGTACGTGAACTGACAATTTCACGGACGAGTTTTTTGATTGACCAGCCGTTTCGCATCAATGATGACGCCAGGTGGTCGAGCAGTTCAGGGTGGCTTGGGCGGTCTCCCATCTTTCCAAAATTATCAACACTTGCCACGATGCCCTTTCCCATGGTCCAGTACCACACGCGATTCGCGATCACTCGAGCGGTCAGTGGGTTCTTTTTGCTGGCGATCCAGTTGGCCAATTCAAGCCGACCACTTCCGTCGGCTGGTATAGGCGGAAGAGAGTCCCATGAGGCGACCTGCATGACTCCGCGCGACACCAACTCGCCCTTCTGGTGCGTCATGCCGCGGATTGCCAAATGAATGTCAGCGGGGGTTTTCGCGTCACGTGCCGCCATAGCGACCGGGCGTACGGGCGTTGCCTTCTTGAGTGCCTTGAGTTCCTTCGTCAAACGATCAACCTCGGCCTTCAACTTCGCAATTTGCTGCTTTAGCAACTTGGATTCAGCTTCAGACTTTGATTCCGTTTCAGACTT
>JAPKCI010000352.1 GCA_028823035.1 Rubripirellula sp. | reverse complement strand
TGGAAATCTGGCATGGAGCAGTGACACCGAAGTCTACTCAATCTTTTTTCACGTTGATCGACCTGCTGTCCTTGATATTCAACTCAAGGCCCGTGTGCCTGAGGGCCAGAGCACGCTGCGGACGACGCTTGAAAAGCGGAGTTTGGAAACCCGGCTCCAAGGTGCAACCCAGGTGGTGCATCAAATTGGAAAATTTGAAATCGGCGAGCCCGGGTATGTTCGCGTTGATCTTCAGGGTGTCAGCAGGCAAGGCTCCGTTTTTGCCGATATCTCCGATCTGATCGTGTCGTCAGATACCGAATCGCTGACGCTCGACTATGTGAAAACCAGCGAAGGTGGCATGTTCTATTGGGGACGGCGTGGGCCCTCGGTGCACCTTCGGTATGAGGTGCCGGACAAAGTGGACCTGAAATATGCCTATAGTGAAATCACGGTTCCCGAGGGTCAGGATCCGATTGGTTCCTATTTCATGGCGAACGGGTTCGGCGAAGGCTATTTCGGAATCCAGGTAAACAGCCCTACTGAACGGCGGATTCTGTTCTCGGTCTGGAGCCCTTTCAAGACAGATAATCCCAGAGACATTCCGCAGGAACAACGGATTGCAAACCTGGGCAACGGACCGGGCGTGCATGTGGGAAAGTTTGGTAATGAAGGTTCCGGTGGGCAAAGTTATCTTGTTTACCCCTGGAAAGCAGGAACCACTTATCGCTTTCTGACCGAAGTGAATCCGGACGGCAAAGGCAACACGATCTACACATCGTGGTTCAGCGAAAAGAATGCTGACAAGTGGCGTCTGATCGCAAGTTTCCGTCGGCCTAAAACCAACACTCACCTGCGTGGATTTCATTCGTTTCTGGAAAGCTTTTCTCCGAACCTTGGCTATATCGGACGCGGCGCGTTTTATGGCAACACCTGGGTCAGGGATGCCGCTGGCAAATGGCATGAATGCACTCGTGCCCGCTTTTCAGTGGACGCCACAGGTGGGGGACGACATCGACTTGATTTCAATGGAGGTGCCCAGGGTGACTCGTTCTTCATGCGGAATTGTGGTTTCTTTGATGAAACTGGTAAGCCTGGCTCCTGGTTCGAGCGGCAGTCAACTCAAAGTCAGCAGCCCAAAATTGACTTTGACGCTTTGCCGCGGGGTCAATGAGCAGACGCTCACGGCTAAACGCGACCTGCTAAACGCAGGCAGCCATCAGAGCTGCACGCGCCTGACGTACCCATCATGAGGCAGGCCTGACGTACCCATCATGAGGCAGGCCTGACGTACCCATCATGAGGCAGGGCTGACGTACCCATCATGAGGCAGGGCTGAGGCACTCATCGTGAGGCAAGCCCTTTGATTGGCTCCCTTGCCCGGCCCGTTGGCGTTCCAGCCCGTGCCCTCGTTCTCATGCATCGTTGTGGATGTGGTTGGTGTCGCTCACTTGCATCCTGCGGTTTCAGCTGGTCCAGAGCTGCCGTTTCGTGCGTTGGGCTTTTTTTGAAAAAAAAGTTCTTTGCCTGCACGAAATCCGATCGGCCTGCCACTAATCCAATGTAACCGGTTGAAACCCTTTTCTGTCACTCGCCGAGTGACACCCAATTTCCTTGCATTGAATAGAGAGAATAGCCATGAATCGAACAGGAATCCTCGCATGTGTGTGCACGTTTGCTATCGCCGCCCTGCTGCCTGGCACCGCACGAGCTGATGCAGAATCAACGGCGGGTCGGTGTGTTGCTGAAATTCAAAACACCGTGGACCGCTCAGCGTCTGTGGTTGCGGATAGAACGGCTGAAACGATTGTGCTGATCAATCGGCTTCTGGCCTGCGGTCGCGTTGAAGCGGCCATTGCCGCAGGTCGTGAATGTGTGGATCAAACGCGTCAGGATCTGCGTTTGGCAAGCAATCACATCGATGGTGTAGCGAATGATTGCATTCGAAAGTTGGTGCGGATGGGTGAGTATCAGCTCGCTCGTCGTGTTCACAACGCCCGTAATGCTGCATTCCGACAGCTTGAAAGTTTCCTTGAGCGTCAAAAACTTGCATTGTCAGATGCTTTTGGTAACTGAATCGAGACGGCCAATTCGGTACGATGACATCGCGGCTACCAACGGGTTAAGCTGTAGTCAGTCGAGATTTCGCGCCGACGCATTATTTTAAGCTTTCGACAGAAAATGACGCTCGACAGAAACGGTGATCAACGAACGTTGCCTCTGCCTCCTGATGGTTTTCAGGGGGCAGAGGCTGGTTTGATGAATGATGACTGTGTCCAGCGGGATGTCGCACTGACGCAACGTATGGTTGCGGGAGAGAATGCGGCCTGGGTCGAGTTTGTCACACGCTTTGATTCGTTGGTTTTTGCCCGCATTCAATCGACCTGGCGCGAAGTGGGACTGCCTTTCCAATCACCGGAAGCGGCGGCCGAAATTAGCTCGGAAGTTTTTTCTGGCCTGATCAATAATGAGATGAAATCGCTCAAGGGTTACAGTGGGCGAAGTCGGCTTTCGACTTGGTTGACCGTGATTGTCCGCAGGACCACGCTGCGATATCTGTATGCGATTCGACGGCAGCAGTCGGATAGTGATTTGGCAGAACACACTGACCCGCGAGACGAGAAAAAGGCGATTCGAGAGTCGAGTGAGGAACGCGTTGAAGTGATTCGCGTAGCACGAAAAAAACTTTCCGCTGACGATCAGCAAGTACTACAGTTGTTTTATGAACAACAATGCTCGTACCAGCAGATTGCTGCTGCTCTTCAGATAAGCGTGAATGCAGTGGGTCCTAAACTGGATCGAGCCAGAAGACGACTGCGTGTCAAAACCGAGGAGGTGGCGTCCATCTAACGGGTGGCTAACGAAATATCGCAACCCATAACCAGATCGACTCAATCGATGAACAAGAACCCGGAATCGCTGCAATCACCTGCAAATTAAAAATTGGAAACTTACTGATTGATTTCTAATGGAAAATACTGAATCCTCAAACCTGACTCGCTTGTTGCGTCTGCTTGCAGACGCGGCATCCGCTGCCGATGTGCCGCAACTGCAAGCCAATATGCGAGAGGATGCCCTGCTGAAAATGCAATACGACAAGTTGATTCAGGTTACGACGCAACCATTTTCGGTTGAGCAGTCGTTGTTGCATATCAACGAGGTCGACCCCGATCTTATTGCGGCTTTCATTGATGGTGGGTTGAGTCACCAGGAGAGAATCGTTTTTGAACGGCAATGCTGGAATTCCGATAGTCTGTTGCGGGAGGTGGCGACCATCTGGCGCATTGAATTTGAATCTGCAAACACAGGTGATTCCGTGTCGGCCATTGATTCTGTTGACTCCCCGGAAATTGCTCCGAGCCCCGAAAGTGATGCGGTTGCGCCGTCGCTGAAGAGTGTCATCCCGTACCCGGTTATCGACGAAAACTCGCCTCGTCCTGCAACACCACTCCGGCCCAAACGTCGCTTTGGTGCAAGAATGTTTCCCACATTCGTTGCGGCGGCTGTGGTGGCAGTAATCCTCATTGGCTCGTGGAGATTTGTGAATTTCGAGGGGAATCGACCGGGGATACCCGATGAAAATCAGATAGTTCAGCAGGAACCAAAGGCGTCAGACTCTCGCCCCGAGCAAGTGGTGCAGGACGATCGCGTTCGTGACCTTGAGCCGGATAAAGAACGCGTACCAGAGACCGATCCAGATTCAAGTTTGCGACCGATGAAGCAGCCAAATGAAGTGATAGTGAATGTTCCCGATGCGAATCAACCGGAAACCAATCCCGGTCCAACACTGCTGCCCAAACCAGGTATTCTCAAACAGTCGCCCAAAGAGATCCCCAATCTGGCGGCATGGTTGGCGTGGTTCCAAATAGGCGGCATTGCTGCCACGAAAGATGAATCGAATGACAAATGGAGAGGGATCCTTTCGCCTAATAATTATGTGGCGGGACAGGCGATTCCTTGGTCCCAGGTGGCTACTCTGGATGCCAGTCAACTAAAGGGGGATGCCAAAGATGGATCGACATGGACTGCCGATTCCAATACCAGTTTCCGGATTTCCCAAAGACGAGATTCGCCGGCAGGCACGGTTGTTTGCGAATTATTGTCTGGCAGAATCGCCGTTACAAATCTTGAGGCTGGACAAACGCTGTATTTTAAATTCAACAATCAAGACTTTAAAATTGATGTGGATGAAGCGGATACGCAGCTCGTGGTTTACCGCGGTGAGAGGGAATTGACGCTAGGAATCTTTGGTGGTGCAGTCCGTTCGGGTACTGAGGAAATCAATCGGCGGGTGTGGAAAAAAGTGGATTCAGCGGGAACGTTCACTACCTTTCGACCCTCGGAATATGATGCGTGGTACAACGATTCGATTCGAAATCAGACGGCACCCGCCACTCTGCGAAAGACTTTGAACGGCGCCCCCGACTTTCTTGCGCAGGCAATTGACATTGGCAGGACGGGAACAGCTTTTGAAAAATCAATTGCGTCACAGGCCACGTTGCAATGTAGTGCTGCCGATAAGCAGTTGCCGTCAGATCAGCGTTTGCAATCTATGATGGGGCAGCAGTCGTCGGAGGCTGTTCGAGCCTCGCTTGTAGAATGGTTGGTCAAGCAATACATCAAGGATCCCGCCTTCGGTCAGCAATTGGTTCAGAAAATTTGCAAGTTGCAGCAGGTGACTCCTGAGGAAGAAAGAGAATTGAGAAGCTGGCTCAACTTCGCTGCTCGGCAACAGCAGTACACTCGGCAAACCCTGAGTCAACTATTGGGGTCGCTGACGCAGGAAACCACATTGATCATTCGCCAGACGGCCAAGTATTTTTTGGAGCAATACGTGGGAGAACCTCTCAATTTCTACCAAGCCGGGAAGCCGGGGTCGGCCAATAACAATCGGGCGATCAACGTTGTGAAACAGAAAGTAGAACAAAGAAGCAACGCTAATCGTTAGTGATTGGATTGCAATTTATAATGGAATGACTGATCTCAGTCTGGTCTCGTCGCCAAGATTGCCGTTCGCGTCATGTTGGCAGGAAAGTGTTCCATCTGTAGTTGCTGAACTTTCACACGGCAACCCGCCTCCTCAATCACGTCACATATTTTGGCATGCGACAGGTTTTGATAGAGATAGCGATGTGAAACCAGCCGACCGGTCAGGCTTTGACTCATTTCCAGATTCAGCAAAATGCCGCCGGGTGAGAGCAAGCGGAGCAACTGCCGAAGGCTCGCCTCTGTATCCTGCGCGTAGCCCACGACGGCGCCGACGCAAATCAGCCCAAACGTTCCATCTTCGATCTTCGTGGGGGGCTCCAATTCTGTTGAACTGGTCTCCTGTGGATCTGCCATTGCATCATTTTCCAGTCTCTTGGGGCATGCTTTCTTGCTGCCCAGAAACATCACTTGGTGAGGCTCGGAGATGTCGGCGACAGCCACTTGGATACGCTGTGGGTTGATCTGACGCTTGGCTGACTTTGCAAGAGTTGCTTGTAGAAAATTCGACTGAAGATCAGTGGACAGCAGCGTCGAGTCAGGGATTTGTTCCAGAAAATGCAGACCCAGTAACCCGGTGCCACAACCGGCATCAAGGATGCGG
>JAPKCI010000351.1 GCA_028823035.1 Rubripirellula sp. | reverse complement strand
TCACAGGACAGGACGTCACAGGACAGGACGTCACAGGACAAGACGTCACAGGACAAGACGTCACAGGACAGGACGTCACAGGCGATGGAGGTGGCGAGGCCATTCTGAACCAACAGGTCAGCTTTGAGCTTGATGTACTGCCGATTTTGACCGCCCACGGCTGTAATAGGGGCGCCTGTCATGGAAAGCAGCGCGGGCAGAACGGTTTTCAATTATCGCTACTGGCGTTCGATCCGGACTTTGATTTTGCAGCGCTCACGCAGGACGCCCGTGGGCGTCGATTGTTTCCCGCGGCTCCGCGACAGAGTCTGTTGTTGCAAAAGCCGGTTGCCACCCTGCCGCACGGAGGTGGCAAGCTTTTCGAAATTGATTCTGAATCCTACCTGATGTTGTTAGCTTGGATCAACCAGGGAGCGATTCGGTCGGTACCAGACGAACCACGAGTGGAGCGTGTCACGTTGGCGGAGTCCGAGTTTTCGCTTGCCCCTGACCAACAGCAACCGTTGAAAGTCGTTGCTCACTACAGCGATGGTGAAACACGCGATGTCACACTTCTGACAACCTATCTGTCGAATGATGCGGCTGTCGTCGCTGTGAGTGCCGAGGGGCAGTTGCAGGCCGGTCCGCTTCCCGGTGAGACAGCCGTCATGGCTCGCTACATGAATCATATCAGTGTTGCCAACGTTGCCATTCCACAAACGGATCCGGTCCCCGATCAGGTCTTTGTCGATCTGCCCCGTTTTGGTTTCATTGACGAACACGTGTATGACAAACTCCACCGGCTCGGGATTCGGCCATCGGATGTTATTTCGGATGAACTGTTTTTGCGTCGCGTTTACGTCGACTTGATTGGCCAGTTGCCGTCGGCGGAAGAATCGCGGAAATTTCTGGCGTCGACTGACGAGAACAAACGGGGACTCTTGGTGGACTGGTTGTTGGAACAACCTGAGTATGTCGACCACTGGTCAGGTTATTGGGCTGACTTGTTGCGTCCCAATCCCTACCGTGTCGGGATCAAGGCCGTTCTGAATTATGACAACTGGATACGCGAGCAATTCCGCGACAATGTTTCTTACGATGTGTTCGTCAAGCGATTGGTAACTGCGAAAGGCAGCACTTGGCAAAATGGTGCAGCAACGCTGTATCGCGACCGTCGCAGTCCCGATGAAATTGCACCGATGGTCAGTCAGTTGTTTCTGGGGATTCGTCTGGAATGTGCTAAGTGTCATCACCATCCGTTTGAGCGTTGGAGTCAAAAAGATTTTTATCAGTTTGCCGCCTACTTTTCGAAGGTCACTCGCAAGGGAACCGGTTTGTCGCCGCCAATTTCAGGCGGAGAGGAAATCGTGTTCACATCGACCAAAGGCGAAGTCAAACATCCTCTGACGGGCGAGGTGATGACGCCAACGCCACTGTTCGGAGTATCCAAAAGTGCCAACCCGGCAAGCGACGGGGCATCAGGCGAAACGCTGAGTGATGACGAGGATCCTCGCGCCGCCTTGGCACGCTGGATGACTTCACCTGAAAATCACTATTTTGCCCAGGTTCAAGTGAATCGAATTTGGTCGATCCTGATGGGCCGAGGATTTGTCGAGCCGGTGGATGATCTCCGCAGTACTAATCCAGCGAGCAACCCAGAGTTGCTGGACGCGCTGGCCGGGGATTTTAGTGCCTCCGGCTATGACTTGAAAACCTTGCTTAGGACGATCGTTCTATCCCGCACTTACAGTCACTCATCCATCACGAATGAATCAAATGTCGCGGACCGTCTTAATTATTCGAGGAACTATCGGCGACTTCTCAGAGCAGAGGTGCTACTGGACGCCGTGGCTGACGTCACGGAAACGGCTGCGAGTCTGACAGGGTTGCCGAAAGAATCACGTGCGAACCAGGTTTGGACTCATCGTGTTGACTCTGTGTTTCTGGACACCTTTGGACGTCCTAATGAGAATCAGGATCCGCCCTGTGAGCGGACTCCGGATTCAACTGTGACTCAGGCATTGCATCTGATGAACTCTCGCGAGTTGGATGGTCGGATTCGCAGTGATAGCAGTCGGGCCGCCCGGTTGGCGAAGAGCGATATGAAGTCAGACCGGGTTGCGGAGGAACTATACTTGTCCACGTTCTCTCGATTTCCCAGCCAACAGGAACTGGTTTACGCAGTGGGTCTGTTGGATGGCAGCGAGAATCGCAGAGGAGTCGTCGAAGACTTGATGTGGGCCATGATCAATTCGCCGGAATTTTCCGTACGAAATTAAGAGATTGATGCAATGAAAAGATGGAATCAGAATTGCGAAGGTATTTCACGCCGAGATGGTTTGAAACTTGGTTTGGGAGGCTTGGTTGCTGGTGGGCTAAGCGGGGTTCTTCGTGCCACCGCTGCTGAGGTCCACCCGTCGGGTAAACCGATCAGGAAACAGGCCGATGCGTGTATTCTGATCTGGATGGATGGTGGTCCAAGTCACTACGAGACGTTTGACCCCAAGCCCGAGGCGCCGGTAGAAATCCGGGGGCAGTTTGGACCCATCGCCACTCAGACACCCGGGATATTTTTCTCGCAACCCATGAAACGTCTGGCGGCCATTTCTAATGATCTCGCGATTGTCCGTTCGATTCGCCACGATCAGGGAAATCATGGTGCTGGCAATCATTACATGATGACGGGGTCACCACCCCGGATCCCGGTTGGCTGTGGCGCGTTTGTCAGTTTCCACCCGAGTCTTGGCAGTGTCGTGTCACAGCAGGTAGGAGCACCCGCCGGAGTCCCGCCGTATTTTTCGATGCCAAGCATGTCCCGTTCTGGTGGACCCAACTTTTTAGGGGCGCGACACGCTCCCTTTATCGTTCCCGATGATCCCAATAGGGCGGAGTTCCGTGTTCGTGATGTGACGATCCCAACCGGACTTACCGATGCAAGGTTCGAGAGTCGTCAAGAGATTCGCCGTCAGATCGACAAGATGCAGAGGCTTACCCACGCAGCCGCGGGTGACCCCGTGCTTGCGGCCGACGAATTTTATGCCCAGAGTTTGCAGATTTTGGAAAGCACCGAAGCTCAGGCCGCGTTTGATATCCATTCGGAGCCGGGGGAAATTCGTAACGCATACGGACGTCATCCCTTTGGTCAGCGAGCATTGTTGGCACGTCGGCTGGTCAGTGCCGGAGTCCCCTTTGTGACGTTGAATTTCGGTGGCTGGGATCATCACACTGACCTGTTCAATGCCTTTGACAAAAAAATGCCGCCATTCGAGAGCGCCATCGCGGCATTGATCGAAGACCTGAAGCAACAGGGCATGCTTGATCGCACGATGGTGATTGCTCTGGGAGAGTTCGGCAGAACACCGAAGATCAACGACCGGGGTGGACGCGATCACTGGTCCAATGCCATGAGTGTGATGTTTGCCGGCGGTGGGACGCCTGGAGGTCAGGTTGTCGGAGCGACAGACCGCCAAGGGTATGCGGCCGTTGAGCGGGTGCTGTCGCCTGAAAACTTTGTCTCGACTGTCTATCGAAAACTGGGGATCGATCCCGGCCAGTTCATGTACACGCCGGATGGTCGTCCCGTACACTTGGTCAGTGATGCCGATCCAATTTCCGAGTTGATGGGTTGAGCGGTTGACCAGACTGAAATCATCAGGGTCGTACCGGCATGCTCTCGGCAGTCCCACGAATTATCAAATCGCGTACCGCCAACTCGGTCGGGTCAGGATTTGCTTGTTGGGTTTCTGTCTGGCGTTGCTCGGAAACACTTCTGAAGTATCCGGCCAAGTGCAGTTGGATCGGTTTTTTCCACCTGCTGTCGGGGTTGGCCAGAGTGTCGTGATTCAGGCCGAGGGTAAATTTCCTAAATGGCCGATTGATGTTGTGGTGGACCGATCGGATGTTTCCATAAAGGCTGAAAAGGATTCTGGCAAGCTGAAGATTGAAGTTGCGGCAGACGCTGCGCCGGGGATCGCTTGGGTGCGTGTTTTGGATTCCACTTCTGCATCGGGTCTTGTTCCCCTGTTGATTGAACCGACCGCACCTATTGAAGAGGTTGAACCGAATCAGACGCTTGGTGAGGCGACCGTATTGGAAATGCCTTGCAGTTTGGTTGGGCGGCTTTCAAAGTCAGGCGAGGTGGATACGTTCCGTGTCTCAGCCAAGGCAGGGCGAACGCTTGTTGTGTCCATGCTTGGAAATCAGCTGTTGCAGTCGCCAATGGATGCGGTGTTGCAGCTGGTCGATGAGTCCGGGCATGTTCTAAGACAAGTCGATGATCAACGTGGTTTGGACCCACAGCTGGTTTATCAGCCGGGGCAGGATGCTGATTTGTATGTGAGACTGTTTGCGTTTCCAGAGACGCCCAACAGCACGATTGGTTTCGCGGGTGCAGCAACTTTTGTGTATGAACTGCGGGTCACAACCGATGCGTTTGTTGATCACGTCTTGCCACTGACCGGGCAAACGCAGGAGTATGTTGGCAAGTCGGTTGGAGGTTGGAATTTGCCCGCTGACGTGCAAATCAAACAGGCAGAGAGTGATCACGGGTACGGGCGAAGTGTGTTTCTGCCAAGCTCTCTTGGTTGGCAGTGGCAGTGTGGAAATACAAACAACGGACATCATCACCTTGAATCCACCGATGCGGTGGAGATAGAACAGTTGCCATGTCTTTTTTCCGGACGGATCGAAAATGCTGGCGACGTGGATCGGATGCGCATTGCGGTAACCAAGGGAGAGAAATACCGAGCCAAGGTTCATGCTCGTCGGTCTGGGATGTTGCTCGATTCAGTGCTGAAAGTAATTGATTTGACTGATGGAACTGAATTAGCGACGAATGACGATCAAACGCGAGGTAAATATGATGCGCAGGTCGACTTCACCGCAAAGAAAACAGAGATGATCGAAATCCAAATTTCGGATCTGGTTGGTGGTTTTGGGATGCGGCATGCGTATACCGTGGAGGTGCATTCCATCCAACCCAGTTTCGGCGCGAGCGTTGCTGCGGATCACTTTGTGGTGCCTGGTGGCGGATCTCTGGAGATTCCCGTCACCATCAGCCGATCTGCGGGTGATGTTTCCAAGCTGCGAATCAGTGTTGCGGGGTTGCCAGAGGGAGTTGCCTGTGAGCCCGTCGTGTCTGAGCCCAAGGGCGATTCAGCAAAGGCGGTGAAGTTAAAGATGACCGCGAGTGACGGAATTACCCATCAGGGAAAGTTCCAGATCGTTGCGGTGGCTTTGGCTGAAGACGATATGCCCAGTGGTGAACCAATCAAAGCCCGTTATGACTTGGCGGGAATCTGCGAGCTGGACGACCTTTGGTTGACGGTACATCCGAAGTGACCAGTTGCTCTGGCTACTTACCTTAGCAGAGAGTCGCATTTCAGTTGCTGACTGTCTGCTCGGGCCATTGCTGCTTCACACGGAGCTGCTTCACACGGGGCAGCTTCACACGGGGCTGCTTCACACGGGCCTGCTTCACACGGGGCAGCTTCACACGGGGCTGCTTCACACGGGCCTGCTTCACACGGGGCTGCTTCACACGGGCCTGCTTCACACGGGCCTGCTTCACACGGGGCAGCTTCACACGGGGCAGCTTCACACG
>JAPKCI010000350.1 GCA_028823035.1 Rubripirellula sp. | reverse complement strand
ACGGTGGTGGACTGGTGCACTCCCACTCAAGAGTTGCTCCTCCCCAAGGGTTGGCAGGTGCACGCCTTCCGTACTTCAGTGAACACACTAGTACAATAAAGGCTAACAGAATCCCAAAACCTAGCAGCAACGAGCCCCATGTGCTCATCTGGTGCAAAAAGGCAAATTCGGGATCGTAGGTTGCGTAACGGCGAGGCATCCCGCGACTTCCCAGTACAAACTGCGGAAGAAACGTCAGATTGAAGCCGGCAAAGACCAATACAGCCGAGATTCTACCGCCCAACTCACTGTACATCTTTCCGAACATTTTTGGCCACCAATGGAACACGCCGCCGAGGAAGGCAACCAAGGTCCCTCCCACCATGACGTAGTGGAAGTGGGCAACCACAAAGTAGGTATCGTGCAGATGCATGTCGGTTGCGAGTGTGCCTAGATGAAGGCCAGTTAACCCACCGATCGTGAACAGGAAAATGAACGAGATTGCGTAGCACATCGGCGTCGTCAGGCTGATCGAACCCTTGTACATCGTCGCCAGCCAGTTGAAAACTTTAATGGCTGAAGGAACCGACACCGTGAAGGTGAGAGCACTGAAGATGATGGTCGTCAGCGAACTCATTCCAGCGGTGAACATGTGGTGACCCCAAACCAGGAATCCCAGTAGAGCGATCGCGATCGAAGAGTAAGCAATGAAGCGATACCCGAAAATGCGTTTATGACTGTGCACGCTGATCAAGTCACTGATGATTCCGAAAGCCGGCAGAATCATGATATAAACAGCCGGATGACTGTAGAACCAGAAGAAATGCTGGAACGTGACGGGGTCGCCGTTGTACTCGGGATCAAAGATCCCAATGTGCATGGTGCGTTCCGCGATCAGCAACAGCAACGTGATCCCAAGCACGGGAGTCGCCAGCACCTGAATGATGCTGGTGGCGTAGGTTGCCCACAGGAATAATGGCATACGAAACCAGGTCATTCCTGGTGGACGCATGGTATTGATCGTCACAATGAAGTTCAGACCCGTGAAAATCGAACTGAATCCAAGGACGAACGCCCCGGACGTTGCGAGAATCACCGAACTATCGGTCGTTGTGCTGTACGGCGTGTAGAACGTCCAGCCAGTGTCGAGCCCGCTGGCACAGAGCGCAGAGATGAAGAACAGAGCACCAAACACCCAGAGGTAGAAACTGCACAGGTTCAACCGCGGGAATGCAACGTCCTTGGCTCCCAACATTACAGGCACAAGAAAGTTCCCCAAAGCAGCAGGAACACTTGGGATAATGAACAGGAACACCATGATCGCCCCGTGCAGAGTGAATACCTGGTTGTACCAGTTGTTCGCCTCCTCACCCTGAAAGATCATGCCGTCGGGCTGGAACAGATGCAAACGAATCAACAGGGCAAGCAAACCGGCGACCCCGAAGGCAGTCGTCACCCCGATCAAGTACATGACCCCAATTCGCTTGTGGTCCAGTGTGAACATCCAACTGAGAATCCCTTTGGAATTCGTCAGATAATTCTCGCTGGGCGTCGGATAACCAGGATCACGAATCTGTGAACCTGATGGAATGGATCCAGCTGACATTTAATAAACCTCTTCAGTCAAAACGCTTGCGCGTCCTTCGTTCCAGTCTCTTGACGTCCAGCCGCAGCCGGACGCCTGAATTTCTATTGTGCTATTACTTGGTCGTCGATTCTGTGTCGGCGTTGCCGGCAGGCGGCGCTGCCGGCGTGTCACCCGAAAGTGTTTTCAGGTAGGCGATAATTGAGTCGATGTCGTCATCAGACAACTGTCCTTTGTAGCTCGGCATCACCGGTTGATAACCGGCAACCACCTTACTCTTGGGATACAGAATCGACTCGCGAACGTAGTTTTCATCTGCTTTGACTGTACTACCGTCAGCCAGCGGACGAACGTTTCCATAAGTTCCCTTGAAAGAGGGCCCAACTCGCTTCGTACCGTCAACCGTATGGCAACCGGCACATCCACGTCGCAGGTACAGTTTTTCACCCCAATCTTCGGGGCTAACCTCCGAACCTCGCTTGCTTACTTTTTTAATCCATGCGTTCAAGTCGTCCTCGGTCTCATGAACAACAACGGCGCTTTGCATCGCAGAGTGGTCTTTCCCGCAGTACTCTGTGCAGTACAGATCGAAGAATCGATATCCATCCTCTGTGAATTGCCACTTGTCGTAATCCCAGACTTGGCCAGCATTCTCTTTCTGAGCGTCCGCGAGTTTCTTTCCTACGACCCTTTCGCCCGCAGTCTTGATCGCCTCAAACCACATGTAGTTGTACCGCCCCGGCACGATATCTTTTTTTGCGCGAAATGCAGGAATGAATAGGCTGTGAATCACGTCCCTTGATCTCATCGACAACTTGGTCGGTTCATTGATCAGGATGTGCAGTTCAGGATTGATCACGCCATTGCCGTAATCCATGCCCCACTTCCACATGGCAGCGTCCACACGGATATCGTTCGCCCCATCGGGAACAGTTCGCTGATTCAGATAGCTCTTGGCACCAATCACAAACATTCCGACGAGGAAGAACGACGGCAAAATGGACCAGGCAAGCTCAAGCGGTGTGTTGTGTGCCGTATTGCTTTCCGCTTTCTCCCCCTTCGGCTTCTTGTACTTCAATGAGAAGTAGAACAGACACCCTGCAATCGGTACGAAAAACAGCACGCAGATCCAGGTGATCAACCAAAACAGCCAATCATTCTCCTGAGAGAATGTGGAAGCGGCTTCAGGAAACCACTGAAACTTGGAGGCGAATTCATCACCAAGCAGGCAGGGCAGGTTTTTATTCAGTGAAAACATTGCGTCATCAAATCAGTAATTAAAAGTGGAATGGTTATCGAGCCTTCAACTGCTCAACTCACATCCTGTTGTTCAATTCGTTCACTACCGTCATCCCCTTTGGGTTTCCGCGATGGCGATGCCTTGCGACCAATCCAATAAGGTGTCAAACACGCCAACATCAGTCCTACCGTTCCCGCTCCGGCAAGACGCATGATCTTCCATGCCTGAGGAACATAACTATTACTATCGGGGTCATAGCTGAAACACCACAGCAGCACTTGATCCACTGGAGAACCAACCGACCCTTCGCCGGCTTCCACGAGTGCTTTCTTCATATCAGCTGGCGGAAAATCAACTGAAAGCGAATAACGCGTGATCACTCCTTGGGGAGAAACGAACGCCAGCATCGCTGGGTGGTAATACTCACCTGACTTCCGATCGTACGTGTACCGAAAACCAAGGTTATCTGCCAAGCGTGTGATGATCGGTTGTTGTGCGGTACAGAATGCCCAGCCCTCGCCCGCCAGCGGCTGCGTCGCAAGCAGTTGGTCGATGTACTTGGCCTTGGTTTCCTGAGCCAACTTTGTGCTCTCTTGGGGATCAATACTGACAGTCAAAATCTGGAAATCCCGACCAATCTGCAGGTCCAAGTCAGCCAGAGAACGTGTCAATTGGCTCAACTGCACGCTGCACAGCATGGGACAATTACTGTAGTTGAGCGTGATAATCGTCGGCTTCTCACCATCAATGAAGTACCCCGTCTTCACGCGTCTGCCAAGCGAATCCGTCAGGGGCAAGTTCAACTGAATTTGCCCTCCCAACTTTTGGTCAATCGTTACATTTTCAACTTCGCGGGGCACACCGTCATTCAGCAACACCTTGGCGCCGCTCCGAACATCAGCCTGCGCGAAGGCGCAACGTTCCTGTCCGATACCGATTATCACCGTCATCGCTAAGAAAAAGCCAACCGTGTCACGGATGGCAAAGTCAATCATTGACTCAGGTTTCGTCACTACCGCTCTTTCGTTCTGTGCCTGAAGTTCCGGCTGAAAACTGCTGCTTCATCGCTTCGTTGATTGGGATCGTGATATTCCCGGTTTTGCTGTCCACGCCCTGCTTGGATATCTCCGCTGCTTGCCTGATCAGCACGTTGTTTTGCCGGGTGTACCTGCTGGAACCTTGAGTTTCAGCGTTCTGCCACTCGGAAAGGGAGTAGTACAATACTTGAACCGCTAAAGCAGTGACTGCCGTCACCACAACCGAAGCAATTCCGACTATGAAAATCCGTTTGACGTCTAGGTCGTCGTAGGCTGCCATGGCGAATCGTCAATTTCCGAAGGGTTAATTTCTTAGTTCAATGTCAAACAAGGCTCGCAGGCAGACGCCTGTGCCCAGACGCTGTCAAATATTCTCAAACGCGATTGACTCAGCCAATCTTGGGTCCCCAACCGCAACCACCTTATTTTGTTGTGCAAGCCCCACTACCAATCCGGTCAGCAGCGACACCATTCCTGCGACGCAAAGAATACTTGAACACACCCCGATCGCACCCCCTGCATTTCCCGCCTTGGTTTCCGGCATGATCATGAAATAGACATCGACGTAATGCATGATCAGCAGGTAAACACCCCAACCACAGACCAACGCCGGCCTGCGACGCACATGGCGACTCATGGTTCCTGCAAAAGGCAGCATCCAATGCAAAAAGATCAGGGCAAGTCCTATTCCGCCCCAGGTCCCTACTTGCCTGACATAAAACCAGTGGGTTTCCTCGGGGATGTTTGCGTACCAGATGAGCAGATACTGGCTGAACGAGATGTAGGTCCAAAAGAAGACAAATCCGAAAATCAGCTTTCCTAGATCGTGATAGTGTTCGACCGTGACCTCGTCCCGCATCGCCCCTTTCTTTTGCAACACAAAACTCGCGACCGCAATCAAGCAGTGCGCGGCGAGAATGCTGCCAGCGAACATGTAGACCCCAAACATCGTCGAGAACCACATGGGAGCAAGACTCATGACCCAGTCGAAGGCTGCAAAACTGGTGGTCAGCGAGAACAACATCACCGCCGGCCCGCTCCAGTACTGCATCCTGTCAGTAATCGCTTTTTCACCGGTTTCATCCTGCCGGACACTATTCTTGAAAAAGAAGATCGCCAGTGCTGACCAGACAGCGAAATAACCGATCGTGCGGATCGTGAACCATTCTTGGTTCAGCCAACGAAGCTTCTCAAGCCACACTTGCTCAGGCACATGATGCTCTGCTTGATAAGCGTCCGGGCTGTCCCAGCCATACAACGTTCCTTGACCCATCCAAAGCGAACCAAGAACGGGAAGAAAGAGAATCCCCATGGGAATCACCATGATCATGACCAATTCCGCGATGCGTCGCACAACGGTACTCCAACCGGCACGAACGAGATGCTGTATCAGCACAAAAAACAAACAACCGAGCACAAGCGTCATGCAATACACAACTGCGGTCAGGTAAACAGACATGCCAAAGTTGGCATCAATGCTTTGGGTCGCGAATCCCCAACCCAACAACAGGGCTACCAACCCACCAGCGCAGAGCGGCAGTCGTAAAGCAGCCAACGAAGCGGGCAGCTTGAAGGCAGGATCATCAGTGGGTTTGATCGCAGGTGCGCTGTGTTGGGACATCTGTGTCGTATCGTCTTAAGTCGATTGTTGGTGTTTTGAAGCGAATCGTAGATCCTTCTGAAATCAGGCAGGATCCTTCTTCGCCTCCTGAGTTTTCTTCTCGGCTTCCTTCGCCTCGGCGGCTTTCTTCTCGGCGGCTTTCGCCTCAGCGACTTTCGCCTCGGCGGCT
>JAPKCI010000349.1 GCA_028823035.1 Rubripirellula sp. | reverse complement strand
GAATAGATCGTGGTGGCCCGTTCGCGTCGGTTGTTTTGGATCGGTTAATACGATTCTATGGCTGGAATTGGCCGTACAGCGATCCGTTAGATGGTCTAGACGCGGTCAGTATCGGCAGCCCAACCTCAGTCACTCCATAGCGGCAGCGAGTATTTCCGGTTGGGAGTGTCAGCACGAGTGGATCAGAGCAGGCCGGCGTAGGGATCAGGACACGCCCAGCCTCAGGCCTTTGCCTATCGAGCGTCTGGCTGGATCGGGATGGTTGTCTGGTCCCGCGGTGGGTTTTGACAAGTTGAGACTCGGATTGGCTGTCGCGGAACAGTCAGTTTTCACTCAATCATGGGGTATGGATCGGCAAATGCCCCCAATGCTCCCAGCCCACCGTCTACTTCCAGATCTGTGGCGGTCACAAAGGAAGCGGCTGAACTTGTCAGCCATAGCACAGCGTCGGCAACTTCCTGTGGTGTCCCGATGCGGCCGATAGGGTGCCGGTTGGCAAGTGCCCCACTGCCACCCTGTTCATCAAGACTGGCCCGGATCATAGGGGTGTCGATTGCCCCTGGTGACACTGATAGCACTCTGATTCCATCGCGAGCGTACTCGATGCCCCACTGGCGGGCTTGCATCACATTGGCACTTTTGATCGGACCATAGACTCCCACCTCTCTGGCAGTTCGGTGTGCCTGTCCACTGGCGACATTGATCACCACTCCGGATTCCTGGCCTTTCATTTTCGGCAGGACGCAACTGGCCATTCGCATGTAGCCACACAGGTTGACGTCGATCATCCGCTGCCAGACGGATTCAGGCACGCCGTCGATGGGGTGATAGGACTCTCGAGGCTGGATTGCTGCATTGTTGACCAATACGTCAATCGCGCCATGCGAAGAAATGGCATGCTGCACGACGGCATCACAATCTTTTTGCGAAGCTGTGTCGCAACGTTGGTAACTGACATTAGGCAGCTTGTTGGATTCAGGGGCAGTTACGTCTGCGATGATGACGTCCGCACCGGATGCCGCGAATGCACTGACGATCGCTTCACCGATGCCCATTGAACCGCCTGTGACAATCACGACTCGGTTATTGTTTTCAAAACGGACACTGCCGATGGGACGTGAGCTTGCCATTGGTCTAACTCGTTGAATTGATCAGGGTTTTGGCTGTGTCTTTTGGATTTTCTTCGAACGGGGCGATTTGTCCTTGATGCCAGCGTTAGCGAGTCGTTGCTTGAGTCCCGTGTTCAGTTGTTCCATCTGGTCGGTGTAATCGGGATTGCCTGCCAGGTTCGTAAACTCGCCGGCATCACTTTGCATGTCATACAGCTCGCGGCTGCCATCCGTGTAACGCATGAAGTGCCATTTTGGGGTTCGATACGAGAAACCGTTGTTAAACGATAGCGCGCCGGACTTCACGATTGAACTCGAACTTTTGAGCACCGGGATCAGGCTCGTGCCCTGAACTTCGGCCGGAATATTTAGACCGACAAGCTCAGAAACTGTCGGGTAAATGTCCACTAACTCAACCAGCGTGTCGGATCTGCCGGTGGGGAATCCTGGGACCGACATGATCAAGGGCACTCGCAAAACCTGCTCATGAAGATTCGATTTTTGCCAAAATTGGTGATCGCCGAGATGATAACCATGGTCGCTGGTGAAAACGATAGCAGTGCTGTCTCTTAGACCGAGTCGCTCAAGTTCGTCGATGATGCGTCCCACCTGTTCATCCATGAAAGTCACTGACGCATAATAGCCCGACCACATGCGTTTCTGGTTGTCGGGGTGTTTTCCAATGGGGTTGCTGGATGAAACCGTCTTGGCTCGTCCCAATTGCGGGATGTCATCCAGGTCTCCGGTTTGTTGAGATGGCAACTGCATCTGTTGCCATGGGTACGGTTGGAAATACTCGCGCGGGGCGACCATTGGATAGTGTGGACGGACCAGTCCGACCGCCAGAAAAAACGGCTCATGCTGATGCGCCTGTAACAATTCAATCGCTTTGCTCGCAGATTTGTTGTCAGGTTGATCAGACCCATCACCGTCGTACTCCACCGTCACGAACATCCGGTTTGGCATTTTGGTGGACTCACGAGCGGTCAGTGAATCAGTGAAGACGTTGAGATTGAGACAGGCGTAATCACCCGGTGTATGGGCTTCGAGTCCCGGTGAGTTAAAGCGTTCGGTCCATGAGGAAGCAACATCCTCACCGTTGGTGCCAGCGATGATGTCGCCCGGAACACGCATGTGGTAAATCTTTCCTACGCGCGCTGTGTACCAACCGTTTTCACGGAAGTGTTGCCCCATGTTCACCTTGCCCGTGCCTTGGTAGCGACTGAACATCAGTGAACGTCGGGAAGGACCGCATGAGGTTCCTTGGCAGTATGCCCGTTCGAACAACATGCCTTCGCGTGCCAGTTTATCGATGTTGGGCGTTTTGCAGAGCCGATCCCCATAACAGCCTAGGACCCCAGCACGCAGGTCATCGGAAATGATAAACAGGACGTTGCTGATTTTTCCCTCAACACGCGGCTGCTCTGCCTTGACCGCAACAAGAGGCTCGACCGCAAATGACAACAATAACGTTAATGCTGCAATTGTTGGGGACATGTATCGGGGCATTCAAACGACCTAAAAGAATGGGGAATCACTGAAACCAGAATGTACCAGTTCGGGACGCTTATCGCTTGTTGCTTTCGTTGGCTGCAGTCGATGACAATCCAATTGCGATCGAGCGACAGCAGGTAGGTGGTGGACTCACTGTTGAGTACGATCGGCAGCTGGGTATTTGTTTCCGGGTGGCTGGATTCCGGGTGCTTGGTTGTCGCTGCCCAACGGATTTTCTGAGCAATCGATTCGGCCCATGAGCCAATTCAGATGACCTTTGTGTTCATGCGATCAGGACCGACGAAGGTGGACGTTGCATGGTCCCTCAGTGTCGCGTTACTCGATCGCTTGAGCGTCTCTGGAAGTGGCAAACTCGCCATGTTGATGACGAACGATGTCACGCTCGACCAAATAGATGACTTCTACCGAAATATCCTCTGTGAGATCGACGATGCGTTCCAAGTGTCGGGATGAACTGAAACAATGGACAGCCAGCGTGATGAAATCGGGGTCTTCACGCATCAAATCATGAAGCAAGCCGATAACAACACGATTCAGGCGATCGACGTGGTCATCTGCCCGAATGACCTCGCCTAAGTTGGCGGCACCACCTTCGATGAAAGAAACGAGGACTTTTTGCCATGCTCGTAGCTCCTGCGACCATTTCATCCAACTCTGCCGGCACCGGGAACAATGGATACATCTCAATTGATTTGGCTCGCTCGGCAAGGTTGTAGGCCAGTTCTGCCATGCGTTTGAGTTCGTGATTGACTTTGACGACGGTGATCCGCCAACGCATGTTGGACGCAATTGACGGCATCAAGAGCCGTTGAGACAAGCGTTCTATGGCAGTTTGCACAGATGACGCTGCGGTGCTGACCACCCTATTGAACGCTCACGGCTGAGTTTTTCAAGCCATGGTGGTAAACCGAACTCGATCAATCCGGTGGAAATTTAGAATGCGGAACATCGGCGGGGGGTGCTAATAACCCATGGCTTGCGTCCTGAAGGTCTCAGAAGATCAGGATCCATCGGTGGCAAGTTTTCGAAAGTAGGCTTCGATTGCTTCGCGATAATGCGTGGGCAGATCACGGCTGATTTGTTGCAGGGCCTGTTGCCGTTCTGCGGGTGGTAGCTTACCCCATCCATCGCGATCTTCAATGTTTTTACGATCAACGTCGCCGTTGGCACCGCCACCAGCGATTTGGCTCTCATTCATTGGAGAACTTTGCCCGTCTTGGTTGCCACCCTGTCCCTGCGACGATTGCTGTTGTTGCTGCTGTTGCTGCTGTTGTTGCTCCTCAATTTTTTCGATCAGCTTGGACAGCTTGTCGATGATCTTCTGTTCTTGGTCCTTTACCCTTTCGTCGGTTCGTCCAAGATCTAATCGGCGGGTGACGTCAGTCATGATCCGCGAAATCTCGTCCAGCGAATCTTCCTTGAGCGGTTTGATGTCTGCCACCATCAGATGCGCAGTGCGGGAAAACCGAATCGGGCAATTCTTTTCATTTTCCAGCAGACGCCGCAAGTCGGTCAGTGCCTGCTCTTTTTTCAGCAGAGCGTGGTAGCAGACGCCACGAAAAAACAGGGTTGCCGCTGGATCGATTGAAAACTCGGGTTCCACCTCTGCAATCGCGGGAAGTGCCTCGTCGTAGAGTCGTGCCCGGATCAGTTCGCGGCTAAGCCAAGTGCGAACGGACATTCGCGTCGGTTTGGGAAGTGATTCCAGATCGATATAGGATGGGTTACTTGGATCGATCTGTCTGCCAGCTTGCTGCAGATTCGATTCCGCCAGGCTTGCCAGTTGCTCGACTACCGGCATGTAGGCACGGGACGCTGCAACAAAAGCATCCAGAGGATCGGCGTCGTCGGCCTCCAACGCGGCCATGAATTGATCCGAGGCGGTATCCGTTTCGGCCGGCAAAATACCGAGCGCGTCCAGAGACTGTCGCAACCATTGGTCCATCTTGTTGGCATCAGGCTGCTGCCAGCTGGACTTTCTTTCCAACGCATCTTCCGCTGCCATGGTCGTGTTTGCCAACAGAACAAACGAAAAAACACAGAGGGATATCGGCACGAACACGCGATAATGGCGCAAAGAGGTCGGCTTCAGCAGCAAAGAAAACGGCAGTCGATCCACGGTCACCTCGTTTTTACTGGTTTCTCTTGAGTACCAGATCACGTGTGATCCGGTACAGGCGATTTTGACGGGCTGAGAGATTCTGCAATAAGGGCAAGACGTCCTCGACCGTTGAAGACCCTGATTCTAACAGGCTGGAGTAACGATCTGTCGTCGATTTGATCCTTGTTTCCATGGTTCGGATCAATTTTAGCTCCGCAAGGGCCTCTACCAACGGCTGTTCGCCTTGACCGGATTGTTGTTGTTGTCCCTGTTGCTGTTGTTGCTGCTTCTGTTCCATGTCGCGCTGGGCTTTTTGCAAAGCTGTGATCATCTCATCGAGCGCAGCTAAAATATCCTGCTGAATACCCTGAGTGACAGCGTCGATTTTGGTTTGTCCCAAACGGTCGGACACCGTCGCAGTGTCGGCGCGGATTTGAGAGACAACTTCCGGGAACGCGATGCTGGAGCCTTCCTCGCGGAGCAGTAACATGGCACGATCGGCCTCAAGTGTGATTTTTTTCTCTGAAAACGCGAGATCACCTGACTTCAAATCTGTTTGACGGTTCCGTTGTTCTTGAGGTGTTGCTGCCAACGTAACGGTATCATCCAGCACTTTGCTCTGCATGACCGCCATTTTTCGCAATCTTGCCTCCAGCTTTGCGAGTTCTCGCAACAGTTCTTCCTCCCTCAACTGCCGAAGGATCTGCTCGAGGCGATCAATAGCGGCTCGCAGGTTATCTTCTGCATCACGCTGTTTCTCTGTGGCTTGCTCGCGTTTCGCGTCTTCGAGTTCCTTCTCAGCCTGCTTCATGTTCTCGATCGCTTTTTTCAGTTGCTGTTCCACTTGCTGTTCGGGACTTTGAGCTTGCTGTGATTGCTGGCTCTCACTAGCACCGTCTTTGGATTCACCGTCTTTGGAT
>JAPKCI010000348.1 GCA_028823035.1 Rubripirellula sp. | reverse complement strand
CACACGCTGTCATGGCTTTCCTGACCACACACTGTCATGGCTTTCCTGACCACACGCTGTCATGGCTTTCCTGACCACACACTTCCGGCGTACCGTTGATTCAGAAGGTTCTTTGCTGCCGCAGCACGGTCCGGTTTTTTGAGAACCTGCCAGAGCTTGCTGAGATGATAGAGTGATTCGGCATGTATTTCGGGATCGGCATAAAAGAGCACGTCCACATGTAGATACGCCATCAGAGCCTCGTTGGGTTTTCCTGCCACCTGCAGGCAATCACCCAGAGCGTTGTAAGCGCGACCGAAGAGTTGTGAATCCGCAGAATCATTTTCGTCGATGATTTTTTCAAGGGTCGCAATGCCCTCCTCTGTTGATGCAGTCTCAGCCAAACATCGGCCACGGCCGACATCTGCCAGCAACTTCTGCCGTTTGGCCTCAGGAGTGTCAGACTTTTTGGCAATCACGTTTTCAAATTTCTTTCTCGCCTCCGCGAAATTCCCTTGCTGCACCATCGCTCTTGCCTCCGACAACAAAGCACGCATCTGATACTCTGGCCATGGTGCCTTGCTTGCGATCGCTCCGTAATACTTGACTGCGTTTTCATAGTCGCCTTGGGAAACCGCAAGATCCCCCAGCAGTTCGGCAGCTTCAAAAAAGTGAAAGCTGTCGGCGGCAGACCGGACAAACGCCAACATCAATTCAGTTGCCTTTGGCTTGTCTCCACCCGAGGACAATGCCAACCGGCCTTCGCAAAGCGCGAAATAGAACTGCAAATCCTGCTTGATGAGGTCACGGCTAATTGCCTGTGGATCAACTGATTTCAGATCGCCAATAGCCGATTCGTACTTACCAACGATTGCACGCGCGCGGCCCTTACTGAGTTCCAGCGGTTCATCGGAAAAGGCGACCGACCGAACCTCATTGGTCTTGATCACCCGATTCACACCGCGAACATTCACTGCAATCTGAATGGGTGAAACCTGGCCAACGTTCCCTTTGACAGAGGGGCCACGTTTTATGAACACTTGATCTTCCTGGGCAGAGACAGTACTGCCATACAGCAGTACCAACAGGCTGACCATGGCCGGCAGTCGGTTTGAGGTTCTAATCGAACGAACATGAAACGAAGGAGTAGCATTCACCGTTTTTCACCGCCTGCTGTCTGGATGTCTGTGAGTAATTGTTTGTATTTTGTTTTCCACTGTTCACCACCAAGTGTGGGATAAAGTGTTTGTGTGGTAGCCAAACTTCGTTCAGCAGCGGCCAACTGTTTCGCTCGATCGGCGTCGCTTTTGCTCATGGCAATTCCGAATTGACACGCTGCCATCTCGTACCGGGCTTCATAGAACATGTCGCGAAACTGGAGATGGGGCATGGTGGCGTTGGCTATTTTCCCCCAACCCCAGACCCCGCCTTTTTCTCCACTGCGAATCCCCCGGATCGCCTCGACATACTTGGCAGAATCAGACTTTGCCCAGCGTTGCAATAATCGCGCCGCCTCAACCTGCAGGTTCACCGCCGAAGGTGTCAAGGCAAGCAGTTGTTCCAAATCGGTCAAGGCTCCCTGATAATCCCGCTTCCGTGCTTTGACTGCCGCCATCCTTGCCCGCAGCTGAGTCTGCAATGCCTGAGGCAGATCAAGTCGACCCAACAGATTCTGGAAGGCAGCAATCGAGCGGTCGTAATACAACCTGGCATCTTCGCTCAACACAGCCTCATCGGAATCAAACCCGGCCCCCAAACTGGCAAATGTCTCGGCAACCCAATTCAGTGTGCCCGGATCGGAAGCATCCGCACTGAGAGCCTGCAGAAATGACTCAAACACCGATGACATTTGTTTGCGAGACTCTGGTGGGGCCGTTTTCATTTTGGCCTCAATCGTCTGAGCCAGGCTGATATAAATCGCCAGCATCCGTTTCTTTCCTGTGGCATCTAGACCGACTGCCTGCCGGAGCAAAGCCATTGTCGCTTGAGCCTTGGACATCATCTCAACTGGATTTTCATCCATTGCCCCGACATAGGCCTGCAGTGCCGTACGCAGGGTTTCCTGAACAAACACTGGATTACTGGCAACTTCATGGTCCTCCTGCACAAGCGTCAACGGCCCGACCACATCATGCTCAAGAACCTCAACCGCTTTTCCGGCACCAAGGTAATCCTGCAGCGTCGCAGGCAGGGTTTCCTGAACCAAAACAGGATCACTGGCAACTTCATTGTCCTCCGGCACAAGCGTCGATGGCTCAGTCACATCCTGCTCAAGACCCTCAACCGGCTTACCGGCATCCAAGTCAATCGTTCCCTCCGCTTTCGGCTTTGCACTGCTGTTTGCCAACAACGCCTGCGCCAGTGACAACATCGCAGTGGCATTGGATGAATCGGGAATCACGTCCTCTGGCAGTTGCTGATATCCGGCCAGCAGCAGTTCGAGGGCAGCTGTCTGCAACTGTTTTTGAGTCAGCCCCGTGAACGGGGCAGAGCCCTGCTTATCATCACTCACCGCAGCGGCATGCTGCCTGCTCAGAAACGCTCCCCACATTGCTTGCCCCGTCACCAACTGGGCCTGCGATCTTTCCGGCGACGATTCCGGCAATCGCAAGGTAAACTCACGAGCGTTCTGCAGCGAAGACGAATTCACCATGACAGAAACAGCTGTCGCAAGCGACTCAACAGCCTCAGGCGTCTCCGCCCATTGATCAGCGATCCATCTCGTCGTCTCCGCGATCCGCTCGATTTCAAACGCAGAGGAATCGTCACCGGAGAGTTCCAGCAATTTCAGGTAACACGCCAATGAAATTTTGGCACACTGTTTAGCGCCAGCACTGCGAGGAAAACGCCGGGAAACAAAATCACCAACCACAGCAGCATCATGATACTGCTGTTTCAAGTAGTACAGGTAACAGACAAAGTAGCGAACAAGATTCAATTCAGTGGGCGGAGTATCGCGGTCAGCCAGTCGGATCGCCAGACGATAGAAAGCAAGGGCACTTGCTTGAACTTCTTCCAGTTGTGTTTGTGACTGACTCAATTCCTGTTGCAATTTGTCGCGATCAGAAGGTGCTGCCCGACGCAGCAAAGCCGCCAACCGGGTTACTTCTTCACTGGCGGGACCGATTTCATCGAGGGACTCTTTCCCTTTTTTCTGAGCCGCAGCAAAGGTATCGGGGACCGCGTCCGGGTCTACTTGCGCCCTGCCTCCTAAAGCCACCACAAGGTCACGGGCCTCGGCCTGCAGATCTCCCTCCTCGGCAGCCACAAAGGTCGCATGTTTCAAGGCATACTCATAAGAATTGCGAATCGTCGCGACATCACGCGACTGCCGTTTCTCATACGCTTCGGCCTGCATCTGCAATGCCCGTGCGAGGCTCAAGCGTATGGCAAGCATGTCCGGGTTGCGTTCCGAACTACGGGGAGAAAAATCCACCCATTCAGAAGCCTGCTTGATCGCCTCGACATACTTACGTTCCTGCGGGTGCAGCCAGGATTCCATGGCCAGACGCAACGTTTTCGTCTTGAGGTTCCAAAAAGCTTCCGGGGTACTTGGCTGATCAAGCAGCTCGCCGTAGTAGCCCAAGGCATCTTTGGTTCTGCCCAATCGGTGATTGCATCTGCCTTGATACATCCGCGCATACAGACCAGCCAGTCGACTTCGGTACTTTTTATAGATGGCGTCATACAACCCAGCCGACTCGATCAGATAATCAGTCCGCTCTTTGGATCCTGACGGAACCGTATCGGCTGCCTCCTCGCGAATGGCAGCTGCCAGAAGTTCAGTCTGCAGATTATCGGCGCGCAGCTGTTTGCGACGTTCCGCCAGCTTGGCATCTTCGCGGTCGCGCGTGTTGAGCACTTTGGGAATCTGGTCGAGTTCGCCGGCAACAGCCTTTTCGAGTAACGCAAATTCGTTGAACGCCTGGTCATACAGTTTTCTCGCTTCTGCCTTCAGAGCATCAGAATTTCCCGACTTGGCTTGCCCAACCTTGATCCGCGCCCGTTCGACAATCAGATTACCCAGCTGACTGCGGGCTGCATTAACGGTTGGATGACTTGCCTGGGTCTGGATGAATTTCCGCAGCAGTGCCTGCGCTTCATCGAGCATCTTGAACCGTTCTGTCAGATCGCCGGCAACACGGGACGCCTCCACAAGCGTCACCGCCCGTTCATAGTCCAGAACATCCAGGATGCCAGAGGGAGCGATCCGGCTGACTTCGAGACTCTTCAGATAACCAAGCGCGGTGTCGTGGTAACCGCGCGAACGCAGACCGTCCAGGAACGCCCGAGCTGGTTCCTCGGCTCTCACTGGAAACAACTGTGTCGTCAAAACAAACACCAGCGCCAAGACTCTACGCATTGGCAAAGGCCCCGCCTCGCCGCCAAGTGCTGCCTCGCCGCCAAGTGCTGCCTCGCCGCCAAGTGCTGCCTCGCCGCCAAGTGCTGCGTCGCCGCCAAGTGCACTTCCGCAGACTGTCCGTCTTTTTTGACCTGGCCAATTCCCATGACTTGGCCACCAGAGTCCAACACCCGGAATTCCAGCCCGGAGCATGCGATCTAACAATCGACTCACGATTCGATACTCCATTTCGCTTGACGCAATACAGCCTTGGGCGATTCTTTCATTCGTTCATACCAGACGGTCAGCAAGCGTCCGTCCGCCAGCTCTACCGTACTTGGGTATCCCAAGTCCCCGCTCGTACCATCCGCTGCAACGCTCAATGGCTGACTCCAAGTTGTTCCCGAATCTTCGCTGGTGCGAGCTTGAACGCCAAATGGCCGACGCCGATAGCCATAACTCATCAACAAACGCCCATCACGCAGACGCAATAAAAAAGAGGGCAAACCCCACACGTCGATCGAGTGTGGCACTGTCCACGATTTACCTCCGTCGCTCGATTCGCTCTGCAGCGTTTCCCGGTTGTTGGCCGTATTGTGATTACGGATATGCACAATGATTCGCCCATCAGTTGCCTGCACCGCATGCAACTCGTGATAGTTAGCGGATGTATCGCCAGGCCGCGTCGGAATCGCAGCCAACCACTGCCATGTCTGACCATCATCCTGCGACTGACACACCCCCACTTCACGAGACTCGTCCCACAACTTGACCCCTGCATATAGCAGGCGACCGTCGGCTAGCTGAATCGGGCCATGTGGACTGTTAACAATGGAATCATAACGCTGCGACCATGTGATGCCGCCGTCTGTGGAACGAACCATCCACTGTCCCAACTCGTTTTGCCTTTGCTCGGATGTCAAACGCTCGTGGGCGGCAAGCCATTTCTGCAACTTGGACTCAGGCCACCCCTGATCACTTCCACGATTGCCGAGAGCTTTTTTGAGTTCATAGTCAACATACGCCAGCGAGGTAAAGGTCGTGACCAGCAGTGTCCCTTTGGCGGTTTCCAACATACCGGCGTCACGGTCATCGATCGGCCCATCAATCAATGTCCGAGGCCAGGTCCAGTGATCACCGTCGTCATCCGACCGCATCATGTCAACGCGGCCAAACGGACACACGTGCTGCTGCCGGCCACCGGACCAGACAACCAGTAGTTGTCCATTGGAACGACGCGTGAGTGTTGGCCAACCGCAGTAATACTCGGGTGACTGGCTGATCACCCGGGTCTCGTGAATCACAGCCCGGGTCTCGTGAATCACAGCCCGGGTCTCGTGAATCACAGCCCGGGTCTC
>JAPKCI010000087.1 GCA_028823035.1 Rubripirellula sp. | reverse complement strand
ACTCTGATCACCCGAAACTCTGATCACCCGAAACTCTGATCACCCGAAACTCTGATCACCCGAAACTCTGACCACCCGAAACTCTGACCACCCGAAACTCTGACCACCCGAAACTCTGATCACCCGAAACTCTGATCCCGATGGAGCTCCTTATCATGCGTACACTCATCTTTGCTGTTGTGCTGTTGATCACACTTCCTGGATCAGTAGCCATAGGGCAATGGCAGAAAACTGTTGAGCAAATACCCAACCTGAAAGCCCTCCCAGACTCGACCGCCGAGTTGCAGACGCTGATTGACTCGCAGGATGGAATCCTGCAGCTCACGAAGAAGCTCTACCGCATCACAAGCTCGCTCAAGCTCGACCTGTCAAAGCATGGGGCAATTTCCGTCACGTCCACATTTGGTTCGACGCTGATCATGGACGGACCGGGACCTGCGATCTCGGTGATTGGCAACCATCAGGGCACCGCTTCCCCCAAGTCTTTCCTGCCTGCCACGTGGAATCAGCGAATGCCAATCCTGAGCGGATTCGAAATCCTCGGCGGACACCCTGAGGCCGATGGAATCACCCTGGAGCAAACTGTCGGGGCGGTGGTGGACCGGATGTCCGTCCGTTGGTGTCGCCACGGCATTCACCTGACAATTCGCAATCGCAACGTCATCGTTTCCAACTGTCATCTTTACAAAAACTCAGGCGTTGGCCTTTATCTTGACGACGTCAACCTGCATCAAATCAATGTTGCCAACACACACATTTCGTACAACCACGGCGGTGGAATCGTCGTCCGGGACGGCAACGTCCGCAACCTCCAGGTCACCGGCTGTGACATCGAGGGCAACATGCCAGACGATTCAACGGACACCAGAACAGCCAACATCTGGATCGATGTCAGCGGCTCAACAGAGGATGCCTCCAAGTCGATCGCTGAAATCGCGATCACCGGAAATACGATCCAGCATTCAGCGAACTACGGTGCTGATAAAGAGAGGACAATCGCCCCGGGAGGCGCCAACATTCGGCTTTCAGGCAAAGAAATTTATCCTATCAACAGCGTGACCATCACCGGCAACGTGATGAGCGATACAAGTACTCTTTTGGACATCAGTTACGCGCATGATGTCACGGTCAGCGCCAATACATTCTTTGCCCCAATGCCCAACAATCTGGTCGTCGAAAACAGCCAGCGAGTGGTTGTTAGTGGAAACACTTTCAATCCTCGTCAATTCATTCGCCCCGGGATCCTTCGATTCAGCAACTGCCAAGACTGCATTCTCTCAAACTCGACGTTCCATCAACTGGCCACCGAGCGGGGTGGAATCCAAATCATTCACTGTGCTGGCTTCCTGATCAATGGACTTGTACTCTCTGAATGTGGATCCGGAATCCTGTTAAAAAACACAGTCAGCACGACACTCTCGAACTGCCGCGTGCGTGGCACAGCAGACAACTCCTTTGATCTCCTTGTAGACGAGTCAAACGACAAGATTCAGCTCAATGGCAACAGCTTTTCCGGTTTCAAACTGTTTCGACCTACCTCGTCTCAACCTGACCGCTAGATTTCATGGGCCAGAAGACGTGGCATGCTCAATCTTCTGCCTTCAGTCAAGAGATGCATCTTCTCTCGCGAGTTTCAGTGCAAGACTCCTGCGATCGAACCGAATGCCATGGGTAAAGAAGAAATGACGGAACCCAATCACCCATAAGCGAAACACGGCAGGGAAATCAGGAAAGACTGCAGGTCATGTCAGCACAGGCTGGCAACAAAAACTGGCAGCGCATAAAAAACTGCGGATCCATTGGAAACCGCAGTCGATTAGCATCAATCAGTCAAGTTGGTCTAGCCCGCCTAAGGGTAGTGAGATCAGGCACGAAGGCGGTGACGACAAACTTCAAGGCGGCGACGCCAAGCTCTAGGGCAAACGAACATACATCTGGTCCATGCCTCGACGCAAAATCCAAGAACGTTCGATGGGACAAGTTTGATGGCTAGCACTGGTAAGTACAGATTTCATTTGCAATCGCAACTCGGGCTCGGACGTCGTCTCCATGACTCTTTCCATCGTCTTTTGATACAGACTGGCACAAGCTGAATGATGCCCAGCGTTGTACATCGGTACTCCTCTCGAAATCGCGTCAAAGATCATTTTCTTTGCGTTGACTTTCTTGCCGGTCGGCAAAAGCACCCGGTCAATGACATGAATCACACCGTTGGAGGCGTTCAAATCGGTCGTCAGAAGTTTCGCATTATTGACACTCGCGCCGGCCTCCGTTGCAGCAATGGCGATCGTTGTGCCCTGCAAGGTCGTGGCAGATTTTGCAGCAAGAGCGTCTTCTGAGTAAACGCGTCCAGCGACGACATGGTAGGTCAGAATTTCGATCAGCTGTTGTTTGTTCTCTGGCTTTAGCAGCGTTTCGATGGTGCCAGCTGGCAAGGCACCGAAAGCTTCATCGGTGGGAGCGAACACAGTAAATGGACCTTTCGAGCCGAGAGTATCGGCAAGACCTGCAGCCCCAACTGCCGCGAGTAAAGTTTTGAAAGATCCAGCGGCGGCAGCCGTTTCGGGAATCGTCTTGTCCTCTGGCAGAATAACCGCATCGATCACATGGATGACTCCGTTGTCACACTTGATGTCCGTGGTGACAACTTTGGCTCCATCGACGGTAACGTTTGAACCATCAACGTTGATGTCAACTCGCTGGCCGTTGACCGTTTTCGCACCTGAAAGTCCGACAATCTGCTTGGCGACGAACGCCCCAGGGACGACGTGGTAGGTCAGAATTCCTGCTAATGCACTTTTGTTCTCGAGCTTCAACAGTTCGGCGACGGTTCCTGCTGGTAACTTTTCAAACGCCTCGTCGGTCGGCGCAAAAACCGTGAACGGTCCATCACCTTTGAGGGTTTCAACCAAATCAGCTGCACCGAGAGCGGCGGCCAGTGTCTTGAAATTGCCAGCACCGACAGCCGTGTCAACGATGTCCGCTGCCCTTGCGGCAGGTGCAAACGCTGCGATCAGGATCAAGGCATTGGTGTATCTAATAAACGTTTTCATTTCTGACTTCCTCGTCTTCTGGGTGTTCATTGTGCGTTTCAGCAGTTGTCTCATGGCATAAGCATGCAACCCGCTTTTCATTAATTATCAGAGGCTGACAAGCCCGCCTCCCAAATCCTTGGCACAAGACCTCATCACAGATGCCCAGGACGAACATCTTTGTCCAAATTTTGCTCCCCGTCGGGATGACGCGTTCACCGAGATCCATGGTCCAGCGAACAAAATAAAACCAGATTGAGCTGGTTGATTAGCGCCGACTGACATGGCTCATCGCCGCTTGCTGAATTGCATGGGCAACGATGCCGCTGGTCGCACTGGCCGTCTACACGGACCGAGCCGAACGGACACGGCCGAGGGGAAAACACTCGGCAATTGACTTAAATAGAGCTGTTAATAGTCGATTTCCGATCAGCAGCGACGACCTTGCCAGGTCAAACAGCAGCAAGTTTGCCGGCCTTGGAATCCGTGTCGAGAGCATCAGCCGCGATCCAGCCACTCATCAAGACCATTGGCATCCCGGGCCCTGGATGGGCGGCCCCGCCAGCAAGGTACAAACCGTTCAAATCCTTGCGGCGATTGGCAGGCTTGAAGGCCCCCAGATATTTACCGTGACTTGCCAGACCATAAATCGCCCCGTTGAGCACGCGGTACCGATTGTGAATCCCCTCCGGGGTTAGCGAAGCCTCACATTTGATGGAATCGCGTAGCCCCTTCATCCCGGCAGTGCTTTCGAGCTTGTCCAAAATCACGTCGCGATACTTGGGCAGCATTTCCTTCCAGTCGTGCGTCGGTCGCAGGTAGGGAGTATGAACAAGGATGTACAGAGCCTCGCCACCCTCGGGCGCCACCCCAGACTCGCTGATGGACGGAGCACACACGTAAGCGCTCGGATCGGGAGCCGGTTCGCCTCGTTTGTAAATCCAATCGAACTCTTCTTCGGGATCTTTCGAGAAGACAAAATTGTGATGCAACAACTGATCGAAGCGGCGGTCGAGGCCGAGGTACAACACGACACCGCTACAAGCAGGCTCGTGATCCTTCTTTTGAAATTTAGTCGACTGCGGAGTTTCCCCCAGCAGTTCGCGGTATGTACGCACCGCATCGCAATTACTGACAACGGCGTCACAGTTAATTTCTTCACCCCCGGCCGTAACGACACCAGTCACCGTTTTGCCTGTGGTGTTGATCCTCATCACATCGACACCACAGCGGATGTCGACTCCGAGCTCCCCTGCGAGACGTCCGAGCGCTTCGGGAACTGCCCGGGTGCCACCCATCGGATACCAGATCCCCTCATCCGTTTGCATGTGGGCAATGCCACACAGAACTGCGGGTGATGCATAAGGCGAAGAACCCACGTACTGGGTGAAGTGGTCCATCATCTGTGCGACGCGATGATCGGGCACATGCTTGCGAACCACAGAAGCAACGCTCTGTCCCATCCGCAGCGAAAGCACGTCCTTCAATACAGCTGCCGAAAAAGAGCCTGCGACATCCATCGTGTCAGTCAGACCACCGACGCTCTTCCAGAAGAAAAATCGCTCAGAGACACCATGCAGCCCCTCGCTCATGTCGAGGAACCGCCGATAACCTTCACCGTTGGACGAGGAGCCAGTCAGCTGATCAATATTAGCTACCATCTGATCGGTATTGGAAACCAGATCGAGAACAGTGTTTTCCTCCCCCCTGCTACTGTCGCCATCAAAGAAGCAGCGCCACTGGGGATCGAGTGCGACCAACTCGATATAGTCTTCCAGCTTTCTGCCTGCTTCTGAGAAAACACGTCGAAGAATACTGGGCAGGGTCAGGATGGTCGGCCCCATATCGAACCGATACCCCTGATCACAGTGGACCGCCGCTTTACCGCCAATCCAGTCGTTTTTTTCGAGTACGGTTACACGGTGGCCGCGAGCCGCAAGAACGCACGCTGAGGATAGACCTGCCAAACCACTCCCGATCACGACAACGTAGGACCGCTTAGGATCAGATGCAATCATGATTTCCCTTCCTTCTCCGCGGGTGGAACCATTTGTTCCTGAGTCAGGCCGTTTGGGATGTCTGGTGTCTTTCCCATCGCAGCCCGGACCATCATCCAGAAGCCACGCAAACGCTTGGTGAGCGTTCCGGCATGCAGTAGTTGTAGCGCACCGAGTAGTGCTTGGGCATCGGTCGGTTGCCGAGACTGCAAATGTGGGGCGAATTTCCCGTGTCGGCGGCTGATCGTCGTCGGGACTGTCATGGCCAAAAGGCCGTCCGCCCCACGTGTCACGCCGAATCCGCTGGATCCCCGCCCCCCAAAGGGGAGGCGAGGATCCGCAGTCGGCACGATTAAATCGTTGATACAGACCGTGCCGACGTCGAACTGAGCAGCCATTGTTTCCGCATGATCCCCCGGGCCAAATATTGCTGCCGCCAAGCGATAGGGGCAATGATTTACAATCTCGACCGCTTTAGAAATGCTTGGCACCCGCAACAAACTGGTCACGGGAGCAAACAGGTCGGCCGCTGCAATTTCATCAGTCGATTGGACCCGATCAAGAACGACGGGGCCCATCTTGCCTGAATCAGCCAATCTGTCTTGCTGAAATCCGTTGAGAAAATCTACCGCTCCAGCCGAGATCGCACGCCCCAGCAATTCAGCGGCAGACCTGCGGGCTGCCGGATGTACCGTTAACAGCGGCGCATCCTGCAGCCTTTCTCTGAGAGCAACCTGAACAAGGTCAGCCTCTGTTTCCTCCGCAATGATCCTGCGAGGACCGATGCAGGTTGCGCCACCGTTGAAATTCAAGCCAAACACGATCAAGTCCGCGACACGTTGGATATCAGCCCCCGGCAGTACGACGACCGCATCGCAACCGCTCAGTTCCATGATCGTGGGCGTCAATTTCTCAGCCGCCTGACGTAGAACCTTCCGACCGGTTTCCGAGGAACCCGTCAGCACAACAAGCTCGACTCCATCTGCAATCGCCTTGATCGCAGATTCCGCATCCGACGCCAACAATCGAAGGGCGGACTCTGGAACACCCGCATCGTAAAAAGCTTGAACCAGGCAGGCCGTTACTTTCTCGCAACCCATAGCCGGCTTCAGCAACACCGTATTGCCTGCGGCCAACGCCTGAGCTGCCTGCACACCGGAAAGAAAAATCGGGTAATTCCAAGTACCCAAGACCAGCACCCTGCCCCGCGGTTCCCGATGCACCGTACTTCGCAGTCCCCACAACCAGCCGGGCCTGCCCCATGCACGCAGAAAGGTCGCCCGCAAAATTTTCGGGCCCCGCCGACCGATGAAGCGAAGTGCGCTGCAGGTGGGCAACAACTCAGCCGTGATCGTTTCAACCCGATCGACGCGTTGATCGCTCAGTGAGAGTGCCGTCAGCTCAGTTGCGCGGTCCGCGATCGCAGCGGCCACGCTCGCAATGACGCCGCATCTCTGTCGAATCGACAGGGATTTCCAATCGTTAGAGTGGCTGAAATGTCCAGTCAAGTTATTAGTGCCAACGCCCTTGTTTTTTTCCATTCGCCCCGATGACTCCACGCCACCAACAAATTGCCCCGATCCCAGAGAGCTTTCACGTGCCCCACAATCCTACCGACAGGCCGACCATTCATGCTATCCGAGATCACTTGCTTACGGATGCCCCTGCTGCCTAGACCGCAACACCAACAACGGCAAAACCAATGAATCTAAGGAAGCTGGAAATTTAGTCCGCTGACAGCGATAACGAAGCAGTACGCTCGTCAATTCTGCTGCAACAATCTGCTGCAACAATAAGCCGCAGGTGCTTTTCTCAACGGCGAGTTACTTATCTGAATCGGGAACGAACCAGCCCAGATACTCTCAGGCGTATGCTGAGGATGCCGACTCATCATGCACAGCAATAAGGTTTTTACGAAAAAACGGGGCAGTCGCAACGACTTTATGCCCTGAATTCCATGTAACTAGCGGCATATGGGGTGTTCACCGCTCTACCACTCTCGCGTCAACCTAATAGCAGGTTATACTTACAGTTCAGGCATTTCCATTTTACCTGACGTAAGTTACCAACGGAGAGAAAGTTCCATGCGTTGGCTAGGTGAGTGGAATTCCCGATACTCGGTACCCTAATCGAGTTCGAGAATATGCCGTTATCCCTCGCGTCGACTTTCGGCCGCTCGCAACAGATCACTCCTTCATTCACCTGCCGCAAGAGTCGTTTTCGGTGCCGGACCACTGGAATTCTGGAATAGCCTTCGCTGAACTCAGTGATGTCGGTATGCGACGAGCGAACAACCAGGATTCAATGGTTTGCCTGCCGGCCAAGACCGAGGATCGTTTTTCGACCCGGGGACATCTGTTTGTTGTCGCTGATGGCATGGGAGCCCATGCTGCGGGGGAACTGGCGAGCCGTATCGCAACTGAGCAGATTGCGATGCACTATTTCAGGACCGGCCAGAGCAATTCTTTGGAAGCGCTTCGACATTCCGTGTCGGAGGCTAATTCCGAGATCCACAATCGTGGACAAAGCAATCCTGAATTTCACAACATGGGGACCACGGCCAGTTCACTCGCGATCATTCCTGAGGGAGCCGTCATCGCACACGTCGGTGACTCGCGTGTTTACCGACTCCGAGACGGGATCTTTGAACAATTGACCTTCGACCATTCGCTGGTATGGGAAATGGAGGCTAGTGGACACATCGACACCAGCATATGGGGTAAGTCCATTCCAAAAAATGTAATCACAAGATCACTAGGTCCAAATGCCGTTGTCGACATCGATCTGGAAGGTCCGTTTCCGGTGCAGCCGGGTGATGCATTTCTGCTTTGCAGTGACGGATTGACCGGGTTAGTTGACGACAACGAAATTGGTGCTCTGGTCGATTGCCTGCCAGAAGATCTGGCAACTCGCGTCCTTGTTGATCTGGCGAATCTGCGTGGAGGCTCGGACAACACAACCGTGATCGTCGTTCGCGCCAAATCATCGAATCAAGTGAATGCGAACAAGTCCACCAATGAGAATCGTCGGACACCAAACCGATCGCAATTTTTACCTTTTCTGATCGGCGCAACGGTTGTTTGTGCCGCCATCACGGTCATCGCTTTACTGTTCCAATCCTGGATAGCAATCATGGCCGCGATATTGACATTGATCTGCGGCATCGATACTGCATTCATTTGTCTGCGTAATCGAGCAAGCGAGGTTGACGAGCCGGTGGTAGCCAGCGGAAAAGGTCCGTACCGCAGATACGACGCGACACCCACCGCCGATCTCTACAAGCGACTTGGTGCTACCGTACAAGCACTCAAAGATGCAGCCAGCAAGAACAACTGGATGATGGAGTGGAAAAAGGTGGACAACTATCAGGCTCACGGTACCGCAGCGTTGAACGACAACAACGCCAAGGGAGCAATTCGGTGTCAGGCCCAAGCCATCATCGAAACAATGAACCAGTTGCGTGAACAGAATAATCGTGCTGCCAACGAGACGGCAATCGAGCGTTAAGCGGCCTTGCACTCAATGCCAGCCCCTTCGAACTCGGCGTTTGCTTTCCAGGTATCCAATAGCGTTTTTGACAGAACGCCTGCACGCTATTCCAACGCTCGTACTTTTCTCATCTGCGCGTTGGTTCATTCTTGTCCCAGCCAAATACACTGGGTGCAATTTTCACGCCTGTCGCATTCACGAGCGATGCACGCCATAAGCGATGCCATCTTCACCATAGCCCAATCAAAACACGCCTGATGAAACGCCCAAATATTCTTTGGTACTGCACCGACCAGCAACGTTTTGACACGATTGGCGCGTTGGGGAATGCTCACGTTATCACTCCCACAATTGACAGTCTGGTCGCCGATGGGGTCGCCTTTACCCATGCGTACTGCCAAAGCCCCATCTGCACTCCCAGTCGCTCGAGCTTCATGACGGGCATGTACCCGTCACGCATCCATAACACCCGCAATGGCAACGAGTCTTTTCCAACCACTCACCCTGTCATCACCAAGCTGATTGCCGAGTCAGGTTATCAATGCGGAATGATTGGTAAGTTTCATCTGCAAAGTTCGGGACATCGCACCGAACCTCGCATCGACGATGGCTTCGACTATTGGCAATTCAGCCACGCTCCGCGAGACGACTGGTCCGAAGGACATCACTATGCCCAGTGGGTTCGCCAGAAAGGTGGCGATCTGGATGCAATGCGAACGAGCACGGAACGCGTCTGTCCGGAAATGCACCAAACGACATGGGCAAGTGAATGTGCCATTGAGTTTATTCAGAAGCAATCCGCCTCTGAGTCACCGTGGTTGTTGAATCTGAATGTGTACGACCCCCACCCACCCTTCATCCCTCCCAAGGCTTATGCCGATCGCTTTGATCCCGCAGACATGCCGGGCCCACACTTTCGCCCAAGTGACATTGAACAACAGAAAAAATTGGCTGAACTCGATTTCCAGGATGAACTGCGCACCCCGGAAGAACATGATGCACACCGAGTTCAAGCACTTTACTACGCGATGATCGCGCTAATCGACGACCAACTGGCTCGTATCCTCGACGCGTTGGACGCCACTGGGCAACGCGACAATACGATCGTTCTGTTCACCAGTGATCACGGTGAAGCACTGGGTGACCACGGGTTGATGTACAAGGGTTGCAGATTTTACGAAGGGTTGGTCCGTGTTCCACTGATTTTTTCTTGGCCAGGCCAGTTCCAGCAGGGTCTGCACAGCGATGCACTGGTCGAACTACTCGACATTTCATCAACCTTGCTCGAGGCCTGTGGGCTGGAATGCCACGACCATATGCAGGGAAAAAGCTTGCTGCCAATCTTGCGTGGAGACGCATCCCCTAACGAACTGCGTCCCTTTGTGCGGTCGGAGTACTTTGATGCCTTGGACCCACACTTCACGGGAGGCAGCGGTACCTTTGGGACCATGTTCCGTACAAGGAACCACAAACTCTGTATGTATCACGACAAGCAGATTGGTGAACTTTACGACCTCGCTGCAGACCCCTGGGAGTTTGACAACCTGTGGGACTCGCCCGAACACCAAAGCGTCAGGAACCACATGATTCGTGAAGCCTTTGATGCACATGTTGTCCTGACAACCGATATGGGTTCACGTCGAATCGCTCCGATGTAACAGGGATGCTGGCCAGGAGTTCCCGGTAGCATGCAGAAAGCAGGACAGCGGTCACTGGAGTCAAAACGGCCCGGGAATTTCCGACGCTCCTCTAAAGCAGTCCTGCGGGTGAATCATTTCTGCCTCCAGAACGGGCCAAACCATGAGTGAAATCCCCTTTCCCAACAAAACCAGTCAGTTGTGTCTTGGGATAGAACGAGGACACGATTAACGGAATAAGGGGCAGTAAAAAATTGCAGCCAGCTGAAAAAACCTTACACTGTTTGACCTCTCGGTTCGCTGTTCTCGGGCGTCCGAGCAAGTCCCTTTCTCGCCAACCTTCCTCCGCAAGGAACCGTCACATGCGTCAGTCGTTGACATTTTTTCCTCTTGCCCTTCTCGCAGTAGCCACCATCACAACCCAGGCGCCTGCGACCAAGGCTGCTGAACTCTACGGTTTGACACCGGGCACGGTCGAATTGAAGTCCGGTGGTCCGCTCGCGTTCGGTCCCTCGAGCGTGCTGTTTATCGGCGATCCGAAAGCAGCCAAAATCTATGCCATCAACACCGAAGACAAGAAAACAGATGGGTCCGGAACCTTTGACGTTGCAAACCTCAATGGCCAAATCGCTTCCGCCCTCGACAGCAGTGATGTGAAAGTCAATGACATGGCAGTCAATCCAGAAACGGGGAACGCATTCCTGTCGGTCTCGGCGGGTGGCAAAACAAACATCGTTCGCGTGACACCCGATGGCACGGTTGCTCCGCTAAATCTGGACAAAATCCCAAACTCTTCCGTCAGCCTGGCCAATGCACCCGAAGACAAAGAAATTCAGAACGGCCGTCGAAAAAGCAACCCTCGCTCGAACTCAATCACCGACCTCGCTTACACAGCCGGTCGCATCCTTGTCGCCGGACTTGCAGCAGGCGAGTCGCCCAGTTCGGTTAGTGAGTTCGATTTCCCATTCACTAAATCTGGTGCTGGCTTTCGCGTCGAAATTTTCCATGCAGCCCATGGCCGCTCCGAGGATAACGCTCCCATCCAGACATTCGTCCCCTTCAATATCGGTGGAGAGCCGAGTCTGCTGGCTGGTTACACCTGCACACCTTTGGTGAAGATCCCAATCAACAATCTTGCCAGTCACGACAAAATCCAGGGCACTACCGTTGCGGAACTTGGTAACCGTAACCGACCGCTCGACATGATTGTCTACAAACAGCACGGGAAAGACTTTATTCTGATGGCAAACAGTGCTCGAGGCGTGATGAAAATCAGCACCGAAAATTTGGAGAATGCCAAAGGCTTGACCGAACGGGTCTCCAATGGCGATGTAGCCGGTCAAAGCTACGAGACCATTGATTCGCTGAACGGCGTGGTTCAACTCGACAAGCTCGACGATACCCATGCCTTGGTGGTAATCCAGAAAGACAACGGACCGATGACCATGACATCAGTCCAACTTCCGTAGTTCCACGTGGCGGTCCGCGGTGGCAACAAGAGCCACGCGACCAGAACGCCGAACACAATTCCCAAGCAAAACAAGAGCGGTCGAGTCAGCCTCGACCGCTCTTTTAGTTTCTCGGGAGGCCAACGGACAAGTCATACAGAGCAGTTCCACGATCACGAAGCATCACGATCACGAAGCATCACGATCACGAAGCATCACGACCACGAAGCAAGCCACCCGTCACGCCGATCTAAAACGCAAATCAGGAACACCCACCCACAAGTTAAAAGATAGCGTCCGTCTCCGAAAACGGCTGTTCCCCCAACCATCAATGCACCGACGGAAGTTTGACAATCAGCATTTTTCAGTTGCCTCGATCAATCAGACAAGTTGCAAGACTGTATGATAGAAATCTGCTTGATTGACTTCCTTTGCCTCACTCATTGACTTCCTTTGCCTCACTCCGCGCGTCCCATGAAGATTCCCGACATGAGTTTCCGCTTCGTTATCGTCGCTCTGCTTCTCACCCTGTGCGGCACGAGGTGGGCATCTGTCTCCACAGCAGCCGATCGTCCCAACATTGTCTGGATCGTTTCGGAAGATAATTCGATCCACTTCCTCGATCATTTTTTCGAAGGGGGTGCCAAGGCTCCCAACATTGAGGCACTGGCATCTCACGGCCTTACCTTCGACAACGCCTTTTCCAACGCGCCGGTATGCTCGGTTGCCCGAACCACGCTGGCGACAGCCTGCTATGGCCCAAGAATTGGAACTCAGTTTCATCGCCGCTACAAACTGGCCCCCATGCCAAAGGGTTTGCGAATGTTCCCAGCCTACCTTCGCGAGGCAGGCTATTACACGACCAACAACAGCAAGAAGGACTACAACGCCATCGAAGGGCCTGGAGTCTGGGACGCCTCGTCCAGATCGGCATCGTGGCGAAACCGCTCTCAAGCGAAACAGCCTTTCTTTCATATGCAATCCCACGCCCAATCCCATGAAGGTTCCCTGCACTTCAACCGCTCGGCATACGAATCGACAAAAACAAAAACCGATCCATCAAGCATCCAATTAGCGGACTACCACCCGGACACTCCCCTGTTCCGCTACACCCACGCCCGTTACCACGACCGCATGCTCGAAATCGACGAAATTGTTGGCAAGACCGTGGACCAGCTTCGTGAGGATGGCGTGCTTGAGGACACATTCATTTTCTACTTCGGAGATCACGGTGGCGTCTTGCCGCGAAGCAAGGGGTACATCTATGAATCGGGACTGCACGTACCTCTCGTCATCCGAGTTCCCGAGAATTTCAAGCATCTGGCACCGGCAGCAGCGGGCACTCGCGTAAATGGGTTTGTCAGTTTCATTGATTTCGGTCCAACCACGCTTCATCTTGCCGGGGTGGACGTACCATCTCAGGTTGATGGCCAACCGTTCCTCGGAACAGACGTTTCGATGGCGGAAGTCAACGCCCATGACGAATCATTCGGGTATGCCGATCGCTTCGACGAAAAATATGACTTCATCCGATCGGTCCGCAAAGGCAAGTATCAATACATCCGCAACTACCAGCCCTACCTGCCTGATGGTCTGAACAACAATTACCGTTACAAGAATCTGGCATACGTCGAATGGCGTGAACTGTTCAATGCGGGAAAACTCAGCGGGGCAGCCAAGCAGTTCTTTGATTCCAAAACTCCGGAAATGCTGTTCGACTGCGAAGCTGATCCGCATCAGGTCAAGAATCTGGCCGGCGATCCTCAATACGCACAGCCCCTGCTGGAATTGCGGCAACGACTGCAAACCATCGTCAAAAGTCTGCCCGATTTAAGTTTCTATCCTGAGAGTTTTTTGGCCGAACACGCCATGGATAACCCCGTCAAGTTTGGTCAACAGCACAAACAGGATATCGCCGCTCTGATTGACATCGCCGACCTTGCGCTGCTGCCCTACGCCAAAGCAAAACCTGCTTTGAAATCGGCACTTACATCCAAAGATCCAATGAAACGTTATTGGGCCGCCATGGCTTGCACCTCCTTTGGTGAGGATGCAAGCGAACTGGCAGATCAGACGCAGCCATTGCTGAAAGACCCATCGCTGGTCGTTCGCATGAGGGCAGCAGAGTTTCTGGGAAGCATTGGCGTTATCAACCCACAGATTATCCTGACTGAAATTGTCAACACGTCGCAGAATCCTGTCGAAGCAACCGAAGCACTGAATTCGGTGGTCTGGTTTCGAGACTTCTTCGCAAATCGTTACCCTGTCCAGAGGTCCGATTTTCGACCAGCCAGTCAAGGCGCAGACATTAATGATCGACTGAATTACATCAATGGGATTCCCTACCCGCCGAAAACTGGAAAACAAAGAGTCCGCAATCGGAAACCGGTAAAACCGGTCAAATAACCTTCGGCACAGGCAATTGCCTGGACGGCTGGACGACTGGACAAGAGCGTTCTGAGCCTACTGTCACCTTGAATACAGACTAACCTTGAATACAGACTGACCCGACTTTTCAACGAGATTCCTGTTGTGAAAACTCCCACCCCGCTCCTGCTCCGACCACCTGCAAAACGTACAGGGTTTCGTCTTTGTGAACTCGCCGCAGGAATCATTGCATGCGTTGCCATGCCCGCATTCTGCCAGTCGGCAGAAACAATTGAACCTGTCATTGATTCACGCCCAAACATTGTGGTGGTCATTGCGGATGACTGGTCTTGGCCGCACGCCAGTGTACTGGGAACCACCGCGGTCAAGACACCGAACTTTGACCGCGTAGCGAACGAAGGAGTCCTGTTTAAAAACGCCTTCGTGTCCACACCTTCGTGTACACCAAGTCGCCTCAGCATCCTGACTGGCCAACATCACTGGCGACTGCAAGAAGGTGACAGTTTGGGTGGATCACTTCGCGAAGAGTATCCGGTTTACACCGAGATGCTTCAGCAGGCAGGTTATCAAGTGGGCAGATACGGCAAGGGTGTCTGGCCAAGCAAACATACCTTCCGCAACCGCGATTCTTTCGGGGAACGCCATCCGTCATTCCAGGACTTTCTGAAAGCACGGCAACCGGGACAACCATTTTGTTTCTGGTATGGCGGGCAGGACCCACACAGACCGTATGAATCGGAACTCGCCACCGATACTGGAATCGACGTCGACCAAATCAAGGTCCCTGACTGCTTACCAGACAACCCAACCGTCCGAAATGATCTCGCCGATTACCTGTCTGAGGTGCAACGATTCGACAGCAAGGTCGGAGAGATCATCAATCAACTTGAATCGATGGATGAACTGGACAACACAATTTTCATCGTCACCAGCGACAACGGTATGCCTTTCCCACGCTGCAAAGCGACTCTCTATGACCAGGGCACACGAGTCCCATTGGCGATTCGCTGGGGCAACGGGCAGCCAAAACCATGTGTCATCAGTGACTTTGTAAGTCTTTGCGATCTGGCCCCCACTTTCCTGAGCGCGGCTGGAGTTTCAGTTCCAAAACAAATGACTGGCAAAACGTTGATGCCACTGATCAAAGCCGGCAGGAATGGGCAGATCGATCCCCAACGCACCCACGCCATCAGCGGGCTTGAAAAGCATGTTTATGCCTATCCTTCACGGTCACTGCGGAGCAAAGATTTTCTGTACATCCGCAATTGGGATCCCGGGCAATGGCAAACGGGAGTCGTCCAGGGCAGCAACCCAGAATACAATTTCTCAACCACACCCTGGCCTACCGAACCGGGTGCGTTTTCGTACAACATCGACCCCTCGCCAACCAAACAGTACCTGCGATTGAACCAGCAGGAAGCCAAGCGTTGGGCCGATCTGGTTTTTGCCACCAAACCGACCGAAGAACTTTACGATCTCAGGCTTGATCCGCAACAACTTAATAACATTGCTGAGTCAACCGAATACGCTGCCGTCAAAACTCGTATTCGCAGGCAACTGGACGCAGAATTGATACGTACCGATGATCCCCGGTCGCGTGTTCCCGGTTATCAAAATCAGACCATTGCAGGATGGCCGGTTCGGATTAGTCGCGAACTGCGAAACGAAAAACCTCAAGAAGCAGCAATTGCACTGAAACTGATCAAGCAGCAGCTTCTGAATCTGACCTACATTCTTCCTGCTGAATCGCTCGCGATCGTTCGCGATGTCCCGATCTGGCTATCACCGGAATATGACGGCGTTCGACCCACAGCTGAGTATCACCCGGGATCTGATTGGCTGCGCAAAGTAGGTCGCAGACCAGAGCTTGTCGAATGTGTCGAACTGTCCAACATCAGCATTTTCGAGCGTGAATACAAACGCATGCCAATGCTGATGCTGCATGAACTGGCTCACGCCTACCATCACCAGTTCCTCGGCTTTGACCAACCAGACATAAATCAGGCATACGCACAGGCAAAAGCGAATGGAAGCTACGAATCGATTCTGCGTGGGAATGGAAAGATGGAACCTGCGTATGGGATGAACAATTCAAGGGAATACTTTGCTGAAACGACCGAGGCATTTTTTGGCACGAACGATTTCTACCCTTTTGTGCGAGCCGAACTAACCAAGCATGACCCACGCATGGAACGGATTCTGGCACGAGTCTGGAAACCAACGGTCAAGGGAGCCTCCGTTGCCCGGTCCGGGCCCAGCCCGGCCCCAGCTGCAGCCCCAGCCGCAGCAACCACTCCACTGACCGCACCTGACGATTCCCCGAACACCGATTTTCAGGTGACAGCGATCCCAAAGTCGCTAAAACTCGACCCCTTCTACAAAAAGTACATTCATGCCTCCGGGTATCCAATCGTCGCCTCAGAAGCAGTGAATGACTATGCCCTCAAGGAAGCTGCTTTCCTGATCGACATGATGCTGAAGGAAAGACCTGACATTCGCCAAGCCATGATCGACAGCGGTTCCCGCATGATCGTGATCGGCTACCAAGAATTCACCTCGGACATCCCCGAGTACTCGCACTTACGGCCCAAAGATTTCTGGGACGCGAGAGCCCGCGGACTGGGTGGCTCACGTGATGAAGCAGTCTGCTCATCTGCCGAAGAGAATGTGCTGGCTTACCCAGGTGATCCCTATTCAACCGAGAACATCCTGATTCATGAATTTGCCCACAACATCCACCTGCGTGGCCTGATCAACCTGGACCCAACCTTTGACGCCCGTTTGCGCAAGTGCTACGACGAAGCAATGAAGAACAATCTTTGGCAGTCCAAGTATGCATCAACCAACCATGCAGAATACTTTGCCGAAGGAGTGCAGTCATGGTTCAACAACAATCGTCCCCCCGACCATGACCACAATCACGTTGACACACGAAAAGAGCTTCGCGAATACGATCCCGGACTCGCTGCAATCTGCAAAGAAGTCTTTGGAAGCACGGAACTGGTTTACACGAAGCCTGCGAAACGGTTGACAGGTCACCTGCAAGGCTATGACCCAAAATCAGCCCCTGTGTTCAAGTGGCCGGAACGACTCAACAAGACCAAACAAGAGATCCGGGACAAGATCAAGACACAGGGTAACGACCGGGAAAAGCCATACAAAAACTAGCATCCCAGACCCCGTCCAATGCAGCCTAATCACACTGGATTGCGTGTAACGCAGCACCAGCATTTGCATGAACCACACGAAAGCAAAGACCGTGAATCACCTGACCGCTGGCTTCATGATCATCATGGCTACGGGCCTTTGTCTTGGCCGACCAGTCGATGCCGTGCCACCAACTGCCACCCCGCCATCAACGGCTACCGCATCGCCCAACGTACTTTTCATATCGGTTGATGATCTTAATGACTGGATCGGTTGCCTAAAGGGTCACCCACAAGCACTCACACCCAACATCGACCGCCTTGCTGCGAGCGGCATGCTGTTCACCAATGCCCATTGTCCAGCCCCCGCATGCAATCCGTCCCGCACAGCGATCATGACTGGCATCGCTCCGAATCGTTCTGGTCTCTACGACAATCGGCAAAAGATGCGAGAGTTGTTGCCAACCCAGGAACTGATGCCCAAGCACTTTTCCGGCAACGGTTATTACTCCATGGGATCGGGCAAGATCCTGCACTACTTCATCGATGCTGGATCATGGGATGAGTATTACCCGAAGAAAGAAACAGAGAATCCCTTTCCTCGAACGCTTCATCCAAGCAAACGTCCCGTCAACCTGCCTCGCGGCGGACCTTGGCAGTACGTCGAGACGGACTGGGCTGCACTCGATGCCACCGATCAGGAATATGGAGGCGACTGGCTTGTTTCAGAGTGGGTCTCAGATCAACTCTCACGAAGCCACGAAAAACCTTTTTTTCTGGCCTGCGGAATCTACCGCCCGCACGAACCGTGGTTCGTTCCCCGCTCGTACTTTAAGAAATTCCCGCTGGCCAAGATTCAATTGCCACCCGGCTATCGGGCGGACGATCTGGACGACTTGCCAACAGCCGGTCGAAAACGCGGGCCAAATCGTTACTTTGAACACATCCAGTCACAGGGACAATGGAAGCAGGCCATCCAGGGCTACCTCGCCTCCATCGCCTTTGCAGATGCCATGGTGGGACGAGTACTCAACGCGTTGGAAACTGGTCCCAATCGCGACAACACGATCGTGGTTCTCTGGAGCGACCATGGTTGGCATCTCGGTGAGAAACAACACTGGCAAAAGTTCACCGGCTGGCGAGTCTGCACCCGTGTACCCTTCATTGTTCGGGTCCCAGCAGGCACACCGGGACTTGGTGCCGGAACCGTCGCTGGCTCACGGTGCAATCAGCCAGTCAATCTACTGAGCCTGTTTCCGACGTTGACCGAATTGAGCGGCATCCCCAACGCACCCCGGAACGATGGCCCGAGCCTATTGCCTCTTCTCAAGAACCCGGAAGCAAACTGGCCACACGTCTCAACGACGTACCTGAACCGACCGTACGAATACAGCATCAGCGATCGCGATTGGCGATACATCCATTACAACGATGATAGCGAAGAGCTTTACCAAATCAGCGTGGACCCGCATGAGTGGCAGAACCTGGCCTCAGACCCGCAGCACGAATCGCGTTTGCAAGAGTTCCGTTCCAGGTCTCCGCAGACCTTCCATGAGTATGTGGCGATAAGCATTGATGCAATGCCCAAACTCAAGTGGCGGCCAATCGCTGCCGCGAAGGTGCCACCTTCTGAACCTGACGGACAACCCTTCGCCTGCTACTTCATCAACAGGAAAAAACAGGACGTCGAGCTATTCTGGATCGACGCCAAGGGACAACCGCATACTTATGGACTCATCACCCACAATGAACCCAAACGCCAGAATACGCGGCCTGGTGCAGTCTGGATGATCGCAGACACCTTGGGAAACCCTCTCGGCCACTTCACGGTAGGTGACCGGTCGGCTCGCGCCGTCATACCGGCAACAGATCACGATTGAGTACCGCCGCAGTTTGGCAGCACAAGCCCATGGAATTGATTCACATGGACGCGTCAAGGCAACCTGAGTGCAGGTCGCCGTATTCAAGTTCGAACGCCGCCAGCAAACGGCAGCGTGGCCAAATGACCGCCGCAAATGCCCATTACGATCCAAACCTTGCGTCATTTGAACCAGCTTTGCCGCGATTCGTACTATACTCTGCCAAGCCACGGCCATTTTGAAGCCACGGCCATTTTGAAGCCACGGCCATTTTGAAGACACGGCCATTTTGAAGACACGGCCATTTTGAAGACACGGCCATTTTGAACGGGTCCTCTGGGACCCAACGCCCGCGAAGACTTGCCCCGAGTAAACAACCAGATGCGTCACCTATTTGTTGCCTGCTTTTTGCTTATCCCGATCACCTTTGTCTCTGCAGAAGATCTCATCTGCCGTTATTGCCAGGAAGGCCAATCCCAGCTGCTGCCGCTTGGACTCGATCTTCAAGGCAAATACCACTATGCCCCCGATCGCAAGGTAGATGTTCAGCACATCAAACTGGATGTCACACCCGATTTTGAAAAGCGCACCGTCAGTGGCACGGTAAGCATCACCGCAAGTCCGATTTCCAAGCCAGTGGAACTGCTGGATCTGGATGCAAAAGACATCTCGGTGAAAAGCGTGCAGTGCAAGGAAGCAGAAGTTCAGGACTTTGTCTCGACCAGGGAAACTCTGCAAATACTGTTCAAGACACCAATTCCAGTTGGCAAGGAATTCACCGTCGTCATTGAGTACTCGGCACAACCCAACGCAGGACTCTACTTCCGCACGCCGGCGATGGGCTATCCAGAGACAGACACGCACATATGGACGCAGGGAGAAACTCACGAAGCACGGCATTGGTTTCCATGCTTTGACTACCCGAATGAAAGATCCTCGACCGAAGTAATCTGCCATGTCCCCAAGGACATGACGGTACTTAGCAATGGCAAGAGACTCGGCGAAGCGGAGGACAAAAACGGACTCAAAGCAGTTCGGTGGTACCACGAAAAGCCTCATGCCAATTACCTGATCTGCCTCGTTGCCGGTCACCTCGAGGGAATAAAAAAACAGCACCGCGACATACCGCTGGGCTTTTACACGCAACCTTCACTGGCCAAGCATGCGGAAAATTCATTCCGCGACACTCCCGACATCATGGACTACTTTGAAGAGGAAATTGGAATCGCATTTCCCTGGCCCAAATACGATCAGGTCACCATCCTCGACTTCACTGCTGGTGGAATGGAAAACACGACGTTGACCACGCTGACCGACGGGACCATCTTTTCAAAAGAAACCGAAAACCTTCGCACGACACGCGGACTCGATGCACACGAGATGGCGCACCAGTGGTTTGGTGACTATGTCACCTGCAAAGACTGGAGCCATCTCTGGCTGAACGAGGGCTTCGCCACTTATTACACGCACCTTTACGAAGGTCACAAGTTTGGTCGCGATGCCATGTTGTACGGCCTGTACCGGGATGCCACGGGCCGGATACTGACGCAAAAAAACGACAAGAAGCCGATCGTGTACAACGGTTACAAAAACCCCATGGAGCAGTTCGATTACCGTTCCTACCCGAAAGGCAGTTGGGTACTGCACATGCTGCGGTCGCAACTCGGCGAGGAACTTTACCGCAAGTGTATCAAGGCGTATTTGGAAAAACATGCGTTAAGCAGTGTCGTCTCAGAAGACCTTCGACAGGTAATCGAAGACCACTCGGGACGTCCCATGGACCGATTCTTCGACCAATGGCTTTACCATCCCAGACATCCAGACTTGAAAATCACCTACAAGTGGATGCTCAAAGAACGGATGGCAAAAGTGACCGTCCAGCAAACACAGAAACTGGATGACAATGTTCTGCAGTTTCACTTCCCGACGAAACTGCGATTCATCGTGAAGGACAAGATTGTCGATCACCCAATCAACGTAACCAAAATGGAAGAGACCTTTTACGTTCCTCTGGAACAGCAACCAACGATTGTCAGATTTGACCCGGACTACACCGTTCTTGCCGATGTCTCTTTCGACAAACCCAATGGGATGCTGAAAAAGCAGCTTGGAAATCAGGCGGACATGATTGGCCGTCTGCGGGCATGCACACTGTTGGCGGAACGCAAAAATCATGAATCCGTTGAATTGCTAACCGAGGCATTGCAAAACGATCCTTTTTTTGGAGTTCGTATCGCAGCCGCCAATGCATTGGCAAAGCACGACAGCGACGAGGCACTGGCCGTACTGGCAGAAAACTGGTCCAAGCAAACAGACGCCCGCGTACGTTCAGCCGTCGTGGGAAAAATCACCAACCGTTACCGCGACGAAACTCCCAAACTGATCGCCGATATCCTGAAGCAGGAAAAAAACCCAGCCATTCTTGCGTCAGCGATTCGTGGACTCGGACGTTTTCACGGTCCAGAAACCCGTCAGGCACTGACTCAATTTCTCGGCACCGATTCATTTCGAAATGAGCTGGCGGTCGCCGCCATGTCGGCGATTCGTCAATTGGACGACGATGAATTGCAACCAGCAGTCTTGAAATCGCTGAGTCAAAACGAGAAGCAGTTCCGCTCGCGCGATTACGGCCGGGGCCTTGAGACGCTGGCTCACACCAGTCGCCGCCAAAAGGACAAGACTGAGGTGTGGGAATTCCTGATCCAGCACCTTGATCATCCGAAAGTCAATGTACGTTCCGCTGCGATACAGGCGTTGGGCATTCTGGGTGACCCACGGGCAATCACAGTTCTCGAATCCCTCAGCAAATCCGACAACGAACGAATCTCGCGTCCCGCCGAGCAAGCCGTCGCCAAGCTGCGTGAATCCAAACCAACGGCACCACGGGAAATCATTGATCTGAGAAAAGAGATCGCCGACGTCAAGAAAGCAAGTGACAAGCTGAAAACAGAACTCAAAACCCTTCGAGAGCAAGTCGAAGCCAGGAAATAAGTTCTCAGCTGGACTCCAAACAGTGTCAATTCTGCATAGAATGGGGCTACCCGTTTTGTTGGACTGCGCGTCCGATACTCCGTTACTTCTTGCCCGGATCTCCGCTCATGCCACGGCATCTCACTCTGCCTCTGTTGATCTTTTCGTATTTGCCACTGGCAAGTGCAGCGGACCCCGCCGTCCCTGTATTCAAAGATGGCGAGGCTCAGATTGTCAACGAATACAAGGATTCAGACTTCTGGATCAGGCATGATCTTTGGGTGGAAACAGAATTCGACAGCGATGGTGATGGCAACCTGGATCGCATGCACGTCAGCGTGACGCGTCCACGGCAAACCGATACTGAAGGATTAAAACTGCCGGTTGTTTACGTCTCCAGCCCCTATTTTGCGGGCACCGGATCGACGGCAAAGGAGCATTTCTGGGATCCGAAACAGGAACTTGGCAGCGAACCGCAGCAACGAGCGCATGGCCCTGACGTGAAACGCACTGGAACACGCCCGATCATTTCCAGATCGCATCTTAGCGAGTGGATTCCGCGTGGCTACATCGTGGTCCACTCATCTTCCCCGGGAACGGGACTTTCCCAAGGTTGCCCCACCGTCGGAGGCGACAACGAATCGCTTGCCCCCAAAGCTGTCGTCGACTGGCTCTGTGGACGAGCCAAAGGATTTACAAAACCAGCGTGTGGCGAGCCAGTCGCCGCTTACTGGTCAACAGGCAAAGTTGGCATGACGGGAACCTCCTACAACGGAACCATCCCATTGGCAGCCGCGACCACCGGAGTCGACGGACTCGAAGCAATCATTCCGATTGCCCCCAACACATCGTACTACCACTACTATCGATCCAACGGACTGATCAGGCACCCCGGTGGCTTTGTCGGTGAAGACATTGATGCACTGTACGACTTCATCCACAGCGGCGATGAAGCCAAACGCGAGTTCTGCAATTGCAATGTGCGTGACAAGGAAATGGCTGATGGTTTTGACCGCGCCAACGGCGACTACAACGAATTCTGGGCAGGCCGTGATTACCTGAATGACATCGAACCCCTGAAGGCAGCTGTCCTGATGGCGCACGCCTTCAATGACTGGAATGTCGTGCCGGAGCACAGTGTCCGCATTTATGAGGCATTAAAAAAGAAAGGTGTGCCCGCACAGGCGTTCTTTCATCAGGGAGGCCACGGTGGTCCACCTCCGATGAAGTTAATGAACCGCTGGTTCACCCGCTACCTGCACGGCGTCGAGAATGGTGTTGAAAATGATCCGAAATCATGGATCGTCCGTGAAGGAAAAGAACGTGACAAACCGACCGCCTACCCTGAGTATCCACACCCTGATGCATCTGCCGTCACGCTACATCTCGGACAAAGCAACGCGGGACATGGAAGCCTGACAGCCAACGCATCACCGAACCAAGGCAAGGAAACTCTGGTCGATAATTTTTCCTTCAGTGGTTCAACACTGGCGCAGGCAGAGCACACCGATCATCGCCTGATGTTCGTTACTCCCAAACTGAAACGCCCACTGCACTTATCTGGTACGCCAAGAATCAAAATTCGCCTGGCTTGCGACAAGCCTGCGGCAAACCTGTCCGTGTGGGTTGTTTCACTGCCATGGAACAAAGATCGCAAGGCAAAAATCACTGACAATGTGATCACTCGTGGTTGGGCTGATCCGCAGAATTATCGTTCACTCACGGAAAGCGAACCGCTCGAACCAGGACGCTTTTACGAGATGTCCTTCGACTTGCAGCCAGATGACCAGGTGATTCCGGTTGGCCAACAGATCGGACTGATGATTTTCTCAAGTGACCGCGAGTTCACTCTCCACCCGGCACCGGGCACCAAATTGACTATCGACCTGGATGCAACCTCACTGATAGTTCCAGTGATTGGTGGCGAAAAAGCGTTTGCTGAATCGTTTCGCAAAGCCCCCAAGGATAAGAAAAAATAGCGAGTGGTGAACGCACACTCAGCCACCGTCGCTGCAGAATTGCCACGCTAGGGAAGCAGAGCCGTTGTCGACTAGTCTGCCGCGACTAG
>JAPKCI010000347.1 GCA_028823035.1 Rubripirellula sp. | reverse complement strand
ATTTCAACACAGCAATTTCAACACAGCAATTTCAACACAGCAATTTCAACACAGCAATTTCAACACAGCGGACACAACAGGGTTTCGAGCATCAACATGACCAGCCACACGATTTTCGGCATCGTATTCCAGCGGAACTCCGACCAACTTCAGATTCATTGCAATCACACGGTCCTCTCAGCCGGCAAAACTTTTGCGCAACCGGGAATTGCAACTCACTGGTTGATAATCAGCTCAGTCGCGCCGCACGTTGATGCTTTCACTGAATTAGTTCGTCACTTCCGGATTGGTTCACCGGAACCTCACTCTTATGACGCGAATCGAGCTGTTTCTGAGCCTCTCGAACAGCCGGTTCTGCCCACTCGGCTTCACGAAAGGTCTCGATAATGCCATTCAATTCTCGATCCATCCGGTCCGCATCGCCGCTAGCGGTTGCCTTGCGAATCTGATTCAGCAGCGTTTCGGCCCGCGAGTCGATGGCATTAAGCGGAACTCGCTCCAACAAACGCTTTCGCTCATACTCAGCCAAGATGATCAGTCCGCGTAGTTCATCACTGGCTGTCGTATTCGACAGATCGAAGACATTCAACCACTGCTTGATTCGCATGGCAGCTAGCGTCGGATTTAGTTCCCGCTCTTCCATTGCGTTGGAAAACCCCTCTTCAAAGGGCTGCAATGCAGTGATACCTAGCTTGCTCTGAGCTTGTAGTCGATTCAGTGTTCCTCGTAATTTGGTGCCGATTTTCAGGTCTTGGACCTCGGTGTACCGGGGATCATCGGAATGGTAATTCAAAAATTCATGCATCGCCGCCGAATCACCATTCATCGACTTAGCGAACAATTCATCTGCGTCGGGCGAACGCATCGACAGTGCAAAGAGAACAATAGCACCCACTAGAAAAGCGGCCATCAAAAAAGTTTTCCCCCGCTTGACCCACTCACCTTCGGCTTCATTGGGCTCCTCAGAAAAAACACCAGTCCGCGTATAGGAATCAGTAACGGTTTGGAAATGCGTATTCGCTTCTTCGTCTTCTGCTTCGTCTTCAGCGTACTCCTCAAGTGAACGTGTAGGTCCAACGCCTCCAACGGAAACAACGGTGGGTTCTTCAGGACTGACAACGACCAAACCATCCGATAGTAATTGTGATTTCCCCTCAGCCGCAGTCTCGCTGTTGCTTGAATGACTGGGGGCTTCATTATTGGTAACTGCACCAGTCGACGGATCCCCGCCCACTTCAGTTTGCAAATCTTCTGCGACAACCGTTTGCAGCCTGTCCAGGCCCATCCGCATCGCTTTCAAGCGATTCATCACGGCCAACGCGGTTGGTGGACGTTTCGAAGGTTCTTTTTCGAGCAATTGATGGATCAGCTCAACAAGCTCTTCAGGTAAATCGGGCTGGATCATGTCGATGGGTACCGGACGATCCCGTTGAAGCGCGTTGATCACTTGCGTGATGCTCTTGCCAGTAAACGGTGCACGGCCTGCCAACATCGCATACATCACACTGCCCAGCGCATACAGGTCGGTTCTCTGCGTGATTCCCTCGCTGGTCGCCTGTTCGGGGGCCATGAAATCGGCGGTGCCCAACAGAGACCCTGCCAGTGTATTCGAGTCACCGAAAATCTTGGCGATTCCAAAGTCGACGAGCTTGACATTCCATTGTTCGTCTACGACCAGGTTGGCAGGTTTAAGATCCCGATGAATCACACCGATGTCATGAGCATGTTTCAGCGCCGCACATATCTGGATGGCAACATCAATGGTGGTCCGCCATTCAAGGCGTTTTTCACTCCGGATGACCTTCTGCAGAGAATCACCCTTGACCAGTTCCATCGAATAGAAGAGATGCCCATGTTCTTCGCCAAAACCATAAATGCGAACAATCCCGACATGGGAAAGGCACTGTAGACTCTTGATCTCAGCATCAAACCGGCGTCGAAATTTTTCCTCGTCCGCCACGCTGTCTGAAATCAGCTTGACCGCCACTGGCTCGCCCGTTTTCTCATGCACGGCTGCATAGACGGTCCCCATTCCGCCTCGACCAAGCGGCTCGCCAATGCGATAGGGGCCAAGAAACTCATAGGGAGGCGGCGTCATGGGAAATCACGAGTAGGTGTAGAAAGCGAGATGGTCTCCATTCTAGACCGATATGGAACCAGAGTCATCGTTGAATCACCACATGGCGAGCGGCGAAATCCCGATTCCAACCCCCGCAAATACTCCCTAAGATGCTGCCGATGAACGAACGCAAGACTACCGCTTCACGACGCCCCCGCGTTGTTTTGATGACGCTCTGCTCCGTCAGTCTGCTTTGGCTGGCCCAACCGCCATTTGGTTTGTGGGGTTTGGGGTTTCTGGCTCTTATTCCGCTGATACAGCTCATTTCGACACAGCAGGCTTTCCAGAAGCGTCACTATCTGGCAATCTGGGCGGTCTCGGCAATCTACTGGTTGCTTTCTTTCCAAGGTTTGCGGCATGCGCACCCAGCGATGGTTTTTCCCTGGTTGGCGTTCGGCAGTTATTTGGCGGTCTATCAGGTACTGTTTGTTTCCGTTAGCCGGTACCTCCATCATCGCGGTATCGGGCTAATTGTCATCATTCCGCTGGTTTGGGTGGCTCAGGAATTCATACGCAATTATTTTCTGACGGGCATCTCGGCGCTGATGCTTGGGCACCTTCTGGCAGACGTGCCACCCCTGATTCAGATCGCAGACCTGTTCGGGACGTATGGCATCAGTTGTGTTGTGGCGCTCACGAATGTTTGCCTTTGGCAGGTACTTCAGGCAAGCTGCAAACGCACTGGCTGGAAACCGGCAGTACCGGCGATGGTCGTGACCATCGCTACATTTGCAGGCGTTGTTGGTTACGGATACTACCGTATCAACCAACCGCTGGGCCAACCACTTGCTACCTTTGCACTGATCCAGCGCAGTGAGCCGGTTGATTATGAACAGAGCTACGAGAGACAGGTTGAGATTTTCCAGAACTATGCGAAGTCTTCCATCGAATTAGCACGCAGTACCACGCAAAGCATCGATGCCTATGTCTGGCCCGAATCCATGTACAGCGCTGCTAATCCGCTGATTCTCTCATCTCCAAACGCTATTGTGCCTCCACAAGCTCAGATGACCGTGGAGCAATTTCAGCAATCGATCCGGCAACAACAGTTGGCGTTTACCGAGCGAGCGGGCTACGTCCAAAATGCCTTGCGCCGGGAGCAGCCAAATGCCGTCACAACCCCAGAACTGATTGTTGGCTGCGGAGTGGTTCGGTACGGCAAAAGTCCAGAGATTTACAGTGGCGTCATCAATCTGAATGGCGATCACAGTGTCGAAGAATGGTACGGAAAAACGCATTTGGTGATGTTCGGCGAGTACATTCCTCTGGCGCCCTCGATACCCGGATTGCGGTCGCTGATACCCCCGGGAATGGGACTGCAACAGGGCGACGGAGGCAAACTCATGCGGGTGGGTGAGACCAAGGTCGCACCCAACATTTGCATTGAGACGGCCGTCGAACGCGTGACGGTCAATCAGATGAATCAATTTCTGGAGCAGGGCGAACTTCCGGATGTGATCGTCACCGTCACGAATGATGGGTGGTTTGATCTCTCAAGCGTGATCGATCATCACCTTCGCTGTGCCCAACTTGTTTCCGTTGCCTGCCGCCGCCCGATTCTGTCCTCGGCTAACAATGGCCCGACAGCATGGATCGATAGTCGCGGCCAGGTTGTTCAACGAGTCCCAACCGGCCAGACAGGGTCTGTGATTGCCACACCGGCTCAGGATAAACGGATCAGTTTAATGGTCCGGATCGGAGACTGGCCCGCTGGCAGCACGGTTCTGATTTGCCTCGGGCTGATGCTTTGGGTGAGGAGACGGAAACCACTTGAATTCGACGCCGTCTCTGAACATGCTTCTGAACTGCAACCCGAAACCGGAAATTCTTCCGGTAAGTCAGCAGAACGCTAAAGCGAATTGAAACTTGCTCGCCAGAGTTACTTGATCTGACCGCCATCAGCCTTATAGAGCGGCATGTGACGATAATAAACCTCGAGGCAGTACAGCGACAGACAAGTGGTATACAGCCGCCCCGAATTTTTCCCCCAACGATCCTGCTGAGGCGCCCAACTTCCAACTTCGGCGCCGTTCTTCACCTGGGCCTTGGGCAGTTCCACTTTCATGACGTCATTCCAACGCCGCCACAGAGGTCCGCCAAAGTGGTGCAACACCTGCGTTGCATAGTACCAGTAGTAAACGTCCCGATCCCCCATGTCGAACGGGGCGTCTTGAAGCAACGCAGTGATACCACGAATCAGAGGGGGATGTTCCCGTTTCCAGCCGATGTATTGACGGCACAACAAACCTTCGGCTGTCATTGCCGGACTGGGGGCGCTATTGGTCTGGTAGCTGTAAACCGCGTCATTGTCGGAAGCTACATCGTCCAGATACAGCATCACTTTGTTGAGAACTGAACCATTGACTTCCAGTTTGGCAGCGCGGCCACTTTCTAACGCCATCACGTACCAACCAGTCATCGATGTGTCCGAATCGAAGTTTGGCTCGTAACGCCACCCACCCTGTTCGGACTGCGACTTCTCCGCAAAGTCAATTGCGCTTTGAGCGTAGGGTCTCAGCCATGAATCCCCGCTCATCGCATAGAGTTCACAAATGGCAATCGTTGCTTGAGCCTGAGCATACATTTTCTCATGACTGCGAGCGTTCTTGGCAAAGAAGCCCTGGCGATCCTGCTGAGCGATCAAGAATTTCATGCCACGCTCGACCACCTTGGCGTACTCGCCCTTCTTGTGGGTATGGCCATCGCCGAGAAAAGCTAGCAGGGCCATCGCTGTTGCGGCGGTTTCGTTTTCAGTGAAACCACCGTCCCTGTAAGGGCCACGCATGCTCCAGTTGCCCTTTGCCTTTTGATTTCGCTTGAGCCACTGCAGACCCAGAGCAACGGCCTCTTGTGTCTTGAGGGTTCCGCCAAATCGAGCGAGCAAGGCTGCCTTCATCGCTCCACTGCGACCGTTGAACATTGGCTGGATCAAGGTCAACTGTGGTCCCCCGCCAACCTCCACAGGCATCAAAGAGTCCAACTCACTTATCTCAGCGGACTCGAACATTGACGTCAAATCAACCTCGGATTCCGTATCCTCCAACACTTCACTGTCATTGGGAATGTCGGCTGTTGAGATCTCAAATTCAGAAAACTCAACAGGCGAATCGCGAACGCTCTGACCAATGCTCAGCATCAGGCTTCCCAATGAATCTCCCGCTGGAGTACTGATGAACGCCAGGATCAGCAACAACACCAAATGAATCACCATGCTGACCAACCAAGATGGCGCTTCACGCGTCACCTGCTCTTTTGTCGTCGGCTCATGGTCGTCATCCGTTGGCGATTCAATATCCGCGATCGAAGTATCAACTCGCTGAGGCTTGCGGGGCGTATCCCCGACGCCGGCCAATTCATCTCGCCAACGTAAACCTTTGGCGACCCCTACACCCGTCGCCACCGTCGTCGCTTCGGCGACCTTCCTGATCGGAGGCAACGTCGATCGAGGGGGTGGAGGTGGAGGAACAGGTAGTCCATTGGAACCAAGCGGTACCCCGGACTGCACCCCTACTTGAGGTGCAACAGGTGCCGGAGCTTGACGTGCGACAGGTACCGGAGCTTGAGGTGCAACAGGTACCGGAGCTTGAGGTGCAACAGGTGCCGGAGCTTGACGTGCAACAGGTGCCGGAGCTT
>JAPKCI010000346.1 GCA_028823035.1 Rubripirellula sp. | reverse complement strand
TGCCCAACTTTGGCTCCATGCTGACTGCCCAACTTTGGCTCCATGCTGACTGCACTGTACCCCGAGATGCAACTCGATCATCGTTACGCAATGCGATGAACAACAGTTCGGGAAAATCGTTCAACCACACTCCTGACAACCACCTGCGGAACCAGTCGTTCAAGCCTGCTTAGCATCACTTACTGCGAGGCCGTCTCGCTTCCAGCCATGGTTGTTCCGGCACCCGATTCGGGTTTTCCTTGGCCCAGTCTGGAATCGGGAACCAACGCAAACTGCTGACTCGCTGATAGGTTTCCCATACCTGCCCCGCCTTGGGGTCGGTTTGACGCAAATCGCCTGTCCGCGTCAGATAATCTGTCAGCATTTCTGACAAACGCTCTTTGACTTCTTTTGAAGAAGACTCTGCTGCAAGATTACGGAGACAGTCCGGATCTTTCGTGATATCGAATAGTTCCTCTGCAGGACGTTTTGCGACGGCGGCGTCAAGCAACACACCAACCTGGGGTTCTGCCCGATGAGCGATCATCCACTGCAAGGTGGGACCATTGTCGATGTCGTGGTAACCACCGTACTCAGGTCCAAGCTCCGAACTAACGAGTTGCCCATCAGTATCGTAGCTGGCTCGGCTGTATTTCTGCGGTGTACCGGCCGGCCAACGTTCCGGTGTGAAGTTGCGAATATAAAGATGCGTCGGTGTACGTATGCTACGACAGGGATAGCCAAGAGAACTGTAACGCGACGATGAATGCCGTTCACGACCACTAAAAACCGCCTCCCGCGGTGGCAGGACTTTGTCAGTCTCAGAACCGATTCTCGATAGCAAACTCCTACCCGATAACTGGTCTGCCTGTTTGGGCTTCACTGTCGTGGCATCGAAGATGGTCCGCGTGACATCAAGCAAACTGACCAGCTCATCAGTATCCTGTCCTGCTGGAACCTTGGCTGGCCACGCAATCGCCAACGGCATGTGGATACCAAATTCATACAGATTTGCTTTCGCTCGTGGAAACGGCATCCCGTTATCACTCGTCACGATTACCAATGTATTCTCTAGCTCACCCGACTCAGCAAGCTGATCCAGCATGCGACCAAGGTGTTGGTCAAACCATTGGATTTCAAAAAGGTAATCCGCCACATCGGAACGCACTTCCCTGCTGTCGGGCAAGAAACCTGGCATGCGTACCTTGGCGGGATCAATACCATGCTCTGCCCCCACACCCTTTTTGTAGGTACGGTGAGGCTCACTGGAACCAAACCAAAAACAGAACGGCTGGTCATCGGAACGATCTTTGAGAAACTCTTCAAAGTTCCCTGCGTAGTCATTGCTTCTGATACCCTTGATCCTGTCAGCGGCCGGTATCTGCCTGCTACTGTACCCTTTACCGGCGGGGTTATGAGGCCAGTCGGCAGCGTTGCCGGGTGACCATCCTTTGCCCGTCATGCCAACGTGATAACCAGCCGAGGCAAGTTGCTCGGTGAAAACCGGCAGGTCCCGTGGGAATGTGCTGGCGTGTGTTCCGGCTTCGCGTATCTGCCAGATTTCTCGCCCTGTTAAAAACGCTGCCCGCATGGGACTGCAACCTGGTGCCGGCGTGAACGCGTTTCGGAACAACACCCCACTTCGAGCAACGCGATCAAACGCAGGAGTTTTGATCACCGGATCCCCGTACGCGGAGGTATGCGGATACGACTGATCATCCGCAATCGCGATCAAGATATTGGGCCGCTCAGCCGCCGTCGCAAGATCACAACAGAACGGATTCACCATTGCGAGAATACCGCCGAAAACAAACAGGGTGGCACAAATCAATCGTCGCATGAGTGAGTCCAGAAAAACCGGGGGTAACGAAGCTGAAAAAAGGCATTGGAACACAAGCTTACCGTTTTCCACTCCACAGCGAACCAGTCTGTGCGAATGTTTACTGGCGAAACGCAAATCCGAATCCCGTCACCAACTTGTAGAACCCTAACCAGAATCGGCTTCCAAACCCTTGATTTCCAAATCCACTGGTCGGAATCTGCGTTTGCCAATCGGCTCACGCACGAAACCGCGGGCGATCAACGTGCTTTATTGGGGGGCAGATCGGCACCATTCCCACAACTGCCTGCGATGCATTCCCCATCAGCAACGTTTTGCGGGAATCCACCACGCAAATCCCACCAGAGGCGGCAAGTGCGTGGTGCCCCAAGTATCATCAGGGCAGATTGAATTACCCCACCAAAGACTCCAACCACAAGATCTCTGCATGACCCGCTTTTTGACTCTCTTCGCCGCCGTGACATTGATGACGCAACTCTGTGTTGCAGAGGTGACCACGTCTCCCATTTTCGGTGATTCGATGGTGGTTCAACGTGACATGCCGGTGCATGTCTGGGGTTGGACGAAACCCAATATCGACGTCCACGTTGAGATGGCTGGACATGAAGCCGACACGAAATCAGACAAGGCTGGCCGATTCGATGTCAAACTGGATCCTCTCCCCGCAGGCGGACCACATGAATTGGTGATCCGAGCTGACGAAACCAAAACCTTCAAAGATGTGCTCGTTGGTGAAGTCTGGATCTGCTCTGGCCAATCCAACATGGCATTTCCGGTCGGAAACGCCAACGATCCCGACCTTGAAACAATGACTGCCAACTATCCCAACATCCGATTGATCTCGGTGCCGCAGGTAGGTGTCCAAGAACCTCAAAACAGCTTCGACGGGAAATGGGAAGCCTGCACCCCAACGACGGTGCGGAATTTCTCCGCCGTGGGCTACTTCTTCGGACGCCAACTCCACCAGACACTCAATGTTCCGATCGGTTTGATCGACAATGCATGGGGTGGCTCCGCTGCCGAAGCATGGGTCAACCGCAAAGAACTCGAGAAAGCGGGCAAGTACGATGAGCTGATTGAAAAGTGGGACACCATGGCAAATAGCTATGATCACAAAGCAGCGATGGAAACCTATCGCAAACGAGTTTCGAACTGGGAAAAAACTAAAGAAGGCAATCGCCCTCGCCCACCCCGCAATCAACTCACTGGCAATCACCGACCATCAAACATCTACAACGGTGTGTTGTATCCAACCATTGGTTACACCATTCGGGGTGCGATCTGGTATCAGGGAGAATCCAACGCCGGCCGCGCGTACCAGTACCGCGACTTGTTTCCGCTGATGATTGACAACTGGCGAAAAGAGTGGGGACAGGGCGACTTTCCTTTCTACTGGGTACAACTGGCAGACTTTCAAGGCGAAGTCGACACCCCCAGTGACAGCCCCTGGGCAGAGCTTCGTGAAGCACAAACCATGACCATGTCAAAACTGCCCAACACCGGTGAAGCAGTCATCATTGAACTGGGTGAAGCTTCCGACATCCACCCACGCAACAAACAGGATGTCGCCAAGCGTCTTGCCCGCTGGGCACTTGCCAAGGACTACGGCTATGACATTCCGTTTCGCAGCCCAACCTATCAGTCGATGACAATCGATGGTTCCAAAGCAAATCTGAAGTTCGATCACGCAGGTGGTCGGTTGGACACCTTTGATGTGCGTGAGCCGATTGGGTTTGCGATTGCAGGTGAAGACAAAACTTTCGTCAATGCAAACGCCAAAATCACCGGCAAAGATACCGTCGAAGTCTGGAGCGACGCGGTGAAGAATCCGGTTGCCGTTCGCTACGCATGGGCCACCAATCCGGTCTGCAATATGCAGAGCAGCGAGGGCCTGCAAATGACTCCGTTCCGCACCGACGACTGGCCCGGCGTCACCGTCAACGCTGTCAAGTGAACGTTGGCAACTCAACGCAGCAGTAAACGGACTGTCTGGCCGCGGATCGTGCCTGACCGAACCTCATGCCTGGCCGGGCATGAGGTCACGCGAGCAATCTGAGCATCGTCATTTCGCCTCAGGGTCGCTGTCCTTGCAGCGGCCCTGCTGCTTTCCCCGAGGCTCAGGAGTCGCAGGCGGACTCGGTGACTTCAAAACCGAGATCACGAATCATGTCGTAATCTTCCTGTGGTGCCTGTCCTTTGGTCGTCAGGTAATCGCCAACAAACAGACTGTTGGCAACATACAGCCCTAACGGCTGCAGTGATCGCAGATGAATCTCACGGCCACCCGAAATACGCAATTCACGATCGGGGTTCACAAATCGGAACATCGCCAACGCTCTCAAACAATCATTGGCAGTCAATTCGTTCTTGGTCTGCAGAGGTGTCCCTTCGATGGCATTGAGAAAATTCAACGGGATCGACTGAACACCAAGATCTCGAAGATCAAAAGCCATGGAGACAATGTCCTCGAGCTTTTCTCCCATCCCAATGATCCCACCACTGCACATCTCCATTCCTGCATCCTTCACGTGCTGCAGCGTCTGAACACGATCCGCGTAAGTATGGGTCGTGCAAATATCCGCGTAGTAATCCTCACTCGTGTTCAAGTTGTGATTCACGCGATCGACTCCACAAGCCTTCAGTCGATCCGCTTGTTCCTTGGACAACAGACCGAGACAGGCACAGATATCAAGCCCGTACTTATCCTTGATCTCGGGAACAATCTGTTCAACCGCATTGATCTCACGTTCGTTTGGACCGCGAGCCGAAATCACCAAGCAGTAGGTCTTGGCCCCACGCTCGGAAGCGATTCGAGCTGCCTCCATCAAATCATCCCGCTTGAGGATGTTGTACTTGGGCACCGGAGCATCAGAAATCTTTGACTGACTGCAGTAGTGACAATCCTCAGGACACAGCCCGCTCTTGGCACTCATCAAAAAGTACAGCTGTACAGACTTGCCAAAATACTGGTGCCGAATTCGAAAGCCCGCCGACAAAATCGACAGCAGGTCGAAATCAGGGGCCTCCAGAATCGAAATCGCCTGCTCTCGGGTAATTGACTCCCCGCTCAGGACCTGATCGGCCATTTCCTGATAACGATCAGCAGCAACTCGACTTAGCGGCTCAGACTCAAGGTTCAGCGACATGATTTCTTGTAATCTCGTGCGAAAATAGCGATTTTCGGAAACGCAAGGCAGATCGATAGAATTGCAAATCCACCCCCAATCAGCCACCATGTTGTACGTGTCGTCCAAAATCGGCAAGTCGTCTTCTCTCGAACAATGTCCAGCATGTCGTATTCCTACGTCCGAATCGGCTCGCTCTGCGAAGTCCACTTGGCAGAATGCCCCCTGAAATTGGCTCGCGGCAGACGCGTGATTGCCCGTACCGCCCGCGGTGTGGAATTGGCCGAGATCATTCGCGACGTACCGCGCTCAGTATCGAATCCGTCCTCCGCTGCGGAATCGGCCGTAACACCGATGCGGCAGCCAACCGCCGCTGTACTGCGGGCCACAACGGAAGAGGACGAACTGCTCATCCGCCGACTGGAACGTCATAAACGCGAAGCAATGGAAGCCTGCCGCACCGCGCTAGCCGAATCAGGCTCGCAAACCATGTTGCTCGATGTCGACCAAATCTTTGATGGCGGAACGCTGATCATGCATTTCCTTGGCCCGGTGGATGATCTGGCAGAATCAATCACCCGCGAAATTTCCGAACGATACGAATCGATCATCCGTTCACGCCACTTTTCAAAACTACTTCGCGACGGGTGTGGCCCCGACTGCGGTGAAAAAGAAGGCGGGTGTGGTAGCGGATGCAGCGGCTGTGCAGTTGCCAACGCTTGCAAATCAGCCGCTCCCCGTAAATCGCAACCACTGTAAATCGCCGTAACAAGGAACAACAGCAACAAGGAACAACAGCAACAAGGAACAACAGCAACAAGG
>JAPKCI010000345.1 GCA_028823035.1 Rubripirellula sp. | reverse complement strand
CTGCAATTTCAGGTGAGGCGGAGGGAAGCGACTGAATAAGACTTTCGATGGCTTTGACGTCGGCAGATCGAGCGACGTGCTCGGCTGTGATTTCCGTTGCTCGCCGTAGCGACGTCGTGATCGGTGCCTTTTCCTGACAAGCCAATACCAGAAACTGTCCGCCGTTGGTGGCTGCAGCACTGATGGCTGCATCGGTTAACCAGCGGTCCTGTGTGTTTTGTTTGACGGAGGACAGCACCTGACTTGCCGCATCGGTCGCGGCAGGCATCTCGGCCAGGGCGAGCAACGCTGACAGACGTACCTGCGGATCGGGTGATTGAAACACCGTGGATTTCAGTAACGCGTTCCTGCTTGCTTCATCGCGAGGCAAAACTTCGATGGCTGTGCGTACAACTCCGTTGGATGGATGCGACAACGCAGCGTACAAGCTTGGACGCACTGCAGGGTTTCCTAGTTGCTCGAGTCCCTGCAGGGTTCTCAAGGCGTGAATGGCGCCCGCATCCAATTGGATGCCGTCCAGTTCGTGACGCGATACGAGTTCCAATAATGCCGGAATCACGTCTGTGTCACGCGATTCAACTAGCAAGCGTTGGGCGTGTCGCCTCCAAAACATGTTCGTGGATGACAACGCAGTGATCAGTGTGGCTGGTGTCGCGTCTGCGAGAGAGGTTGGTTCACCCTCGTTGACTGACGCCGCATCGTACGAAACGCGATAGACCCTTCCATGTTTCTTGTCTCGAAGATCGGTGATGTAGGCATTTCCGGGACCATTCTGGAAGCCGGCTGGCGTGGGGTTGTGTTGTACAATGTAGTTGTACCAGTCGATTACCCAGACGTTTCCATCCGGACCAATCTCGGCCATGATGGGCGCGGCCCATTCGTCGTCACTGGCAAGAAGGTTGACCGGACTGGTTGACTTGTACCCTGCCCCGCTTTGAGTCAACGCAAAGGTTCCGACCAGATGACCCGTGGGCCCGGCGACAAAGGCAGCGCGGTTCCAATAGGCTTTTGGGTAAGTCCGTGCTGTGTAGATTGCGTGCCCGGCGGCCGCGGTGTAACCACCGTGTGCATCGACCTGGCGAATCTTGTCTGTGATGGGAGAAAAGTTGTGTGTGTCAGCAATTCCGCCGAGCACGGATGAGGTCCAGCCGAGCACACGTTCGTAATGACGGTTCGCAATCGGCATGAACTCACTTGGATTTCGGTTGGCGGTCGATCCGAACAGCAAACCTTCTTCACTGAATCCAACTCCCCACGAGTTGTTGTTTGTGTTTCTGAGAAATTCGAAATCGGTGACCGCTACCTTGTCGTTCAATTTTTCGACTTTGAAGCGATAGAACCCAGTTCTGAAAGATTGCTTTTTTCCCGCGATCTCACCGTTGAACCCGGCGTAACCAACCATCCCGTAGAACCAGTTGTCAGGGCCTGGATTCAAGTTGCTGGGGCCAGCGTGTGTATCACCGGTGCTCCAGCCCGAGAACAGGACCGTTCGCACGTCTGCGACATCATCGCCATCAGTATCTTGCAGGAATAGAGTATCTGGTGCTTGATGAACGATGATGCCACCATGCGAAAAAGCCATGCTCGTTGGGATGCTTAACTGCTCAGCGAAAATTGTGAATTTATCTGCCTTACCATCGTTGTCAGTGTCTTCGCAGATGCGAATGCGATCACGCCCCTTGCCCTCGGGTTGTTTTTCGTTGGGGTAATCGTACGTTTCGGCAATCCACAGACGACCACGCTCGTCCCACGCCATGGCAATCGGTTTGCCACCGATGTCGGGCTCCGAAGCGAACAGCGAAATCGAGAATCCCTTCGGCACAGCGTAGTGCTTGATGGATTCAGATGCCGGCAGAGGTTTCTGCATCATGTTGCGAGGCTTCTCCTGGTCACCCCACCTTTTGCTAACCACGTAGTTGGGGATTTTGGGTCCCACGTCGATGAATTCAAACGGCTGCTTCTCGGATGCTCGGGCCTGAACCGGATAAGCTTCGAGCGGCTCCCGCTGGGCGCCAGCGAAGTCAGGTACGATTGCTGGATCCTGGTTGCATGCCCAGCGGATGCCACGCTCAACAAGGTTGTGAAATCCAGGGTTGGAGAATGTGCGTGCGTCATGGCCCCACGCCGTATAAAACACGCGTCCCTTCCCCTGGTTGCGAACCCAAGTCCACGGTTCGCGGTCATTTCCTTCGCGGCGATACTCCAGCACCGTGCGGTCTTTTTCGTTGTGCTTGGTGTGGACGTAAGTCTCGTCCCAGCTTTCGAAGCTCTGATAGCCGTTCATCAGCGGATGAACTTCCCCGGCATCGGTCGGCGAGACGGTGAAGGTACCTGTTCCATGCCGCTGGAATTGAGCGCCCATCAACGCAACAATCTGATCGTTGTTTCGAAAGCAAAACGACGCGCAATGCAAAGGCAGAAATGCGCCGCCATCGTTGACAAAGTTCAGAAGAGCCTGAGCTTGGTCATCGGTGATGCGATCGATGTTTGCGTACAGAATCAGGCCATCAAGTTTGGCGAGATTGTCAGCATTTAAAACCGCTGCTATGTCTTCGCTGTACTGTACATTGATTCCGCGTTGCGATAATGCCGGTAGCAATTCTCCAGCACGACGTGCGGGTTGATGATGCCCCTGATCACCCAGGAATTGAAGTGTCAGGGGTGGTCCTTCCTGAGCCCATGAAAATGAGACGCTGCACAATATGATCCCACAAAAAAACGCCGTGATAATTGAATTTGTTCTGTTCAACATTATTTGACCGTTTGTAATACCAATGTGCGGGCAATGTACCGCGAAGAATGGAGTCGACCGTATTCGCATGGTCGAAGGTGTTTGAAAGAGACTCGCGTTACCGATGTGAAAACGGATTAGCCCAAGGTGAAATCAGGCAAGGCGACTTTTTCGCCACCCTGCTCTGCTGACTCGTGGGCGCAAATGCCAACGCACGTCCAGTTTGCACTGGTCACAGCATTGGGCCAGGGATCACGGTCTTCGATTAAGGCAGAGGCGAATTCGTTCACAAGATGGGGGTGTGAGCCACCGTGTCCACCACCCTGAATGAATGAGAGGTGATCTGCATCGTGGATCTCCTGAGGAAGTGTGAACTTTTGAATTTCCGGTGGAAGCAGGTGGGCAAAATCTGGAACCTCTACCTTCTCAGGGATCTCAGGTTCCGGTTTCTTTGCTGTGTGAATGACGTGCGGCTCGTTTTCGACAAGAGTCCATTCGAAACTCTTTTTTGTCCCATACACATCGAAACTCTCACGGTACTGTCGTGCAACATCGTAAAGGAATCGCCAAATGTGAGCGGTGATATCGCTGTCTTTGAGTTTGATGTGACAGGATTCCACGGCATACTTGTTACCCGATTTTTGTGCGATGTCATCGCGGACGGTGCCAGAGCCGAAACAGCTGACATATTCCGCGAGGCCATCCACCAGACCGAGGCAAGGACTAACGACGTGGGTCGCGTAGTGCATTGGGATCATTCGCTCCCAGTACTCAGGCCAGCCGTCCATGTCCTGAGGGTGTGATGCAGCCAAATGTTGGATCTTTCCAAGTTCGCCACGTTCGTACAGATCCTTGATGAACAGAAACTCGCGGCTATAAACAACCGTCTCTGCCATCATGTATTTGAGGCCGGTTTCCTTAACCTTCTCTACAATTTGGCGGCACTCATCAACGGTGGTTGCCATCGGTACTGTGCACATGACGTGCTTGCCAGCGTCCAATGCCTTGAGAGACATCCATGCGTGGTCGGCGATTGGACTGTTGATGTGAACGTAGTCAATGTCCGTGTTCGCCAGTACGTCGTCGTAATTTGTATACCGTCCTTCGATTCCGAATTGATCCCCGGTTTGCTGCAGGGCTTCGGCATTCCGCCGGCAGATCGCGACAACATTTGTGTTCGGGTGGGCCTGATAGATCGGTATGAACTCAGCACCAAAGCCGAGACCGATCATTGCAACGTTGACTGATTTACTCATTGTTTCTCCAAAGTTGAGCTGTCGATGATAATTGTGCTCAGCGGTGAGCGGACGTCGTAGCAGACGGGGCGTTCATGGGCGCGCCTGTAAGCATCGATGCTGACTTGTGCGGGGATATGTAAGGAGTATAGCGTTGGTTGGTATTTCGTGACGGCAATCGGATGGCTTCTCGATGTGCCGCAAGGAAGCCAGTCAAGGAAGCCAGTCAAGGAATTCAACCGAACAGAAAGTGCAGAGTCACCTTTAAACTGAGTTCCCGAGTTTGGAAGGTTCCATTCCGGGTGCGACCAGTGTCAGGCCTGGCGAAGACAGTTCTTAGACTGGCCTAGGTTGTAAGAATATGGCTTTGGGCCTTTGACGCCCATGAAGTAATGCGCACAATACTTGAGATATTTTACCGCCGGGCCAAAAGGTCGTTTGACAGCGGATGCCCTAGCGTGCGGTTTTGCTGATATCTAATGGCAGACGGCCCGCGATTCCGTAGCCGTGATTTGAGTGATTTTGCACCATGAACAAGCTTCGCTCGGTAGCCCTGCTCATCGAAACGTCCAATTCTTATGCTCGAGGCATTCTGGCGGGCATCACGGATTACGTGCGGCACCATGAGGCGTGGTCGATTTATCTGCCAGAGCAAGATCGCGGTGGTCGACCCCCGCGGTGGTTGTCACGTTGGAAGGGTGATGGGATTGTCGCCCGAATTGAGACGGATGAAATTGCAACCGCTTTGCGGAAAACCAAAATTCCTGTCGTTGATGTAAGTGCTGCTCGCCATTTGAAAGACATTCCCTGGGTGGAAACCGACGATGAGGCCATCGCGAAAATCGCCGTCCAGCATTTAATGGAACGGGGATTTCAAAATCTTGCGTTCTACGGTGATAGCGCTTTCAATTGGGCCATTTGGCGTCGCGAACATTTTGAGAGGTTGGTGCGAGAAGCAGGAGCCAAGTGTTTTGTCCTTGATTCGATTTCTCGGATGGATGAGACGTATTCATGGAATCGTGAAAAACGGTCGCTTGCTGCCTGGTTAAAAAAGTTGCCGCGGCCCGTTGGAATCATGGCTTGCTATGACATCCAAGCACAGAAGTTGTTGGATGTTTGCCGCGAACTGAATATTGCGGTCCCCGAAGAGGTCGCTGTTCTTGGTGTCGATAACGACCAACTGATTTGTGAACTTGCCAGCCCGCGGCTCTCGAGTGTGATCTGCAATACACGCCGAACCGGGTTTGAAGCAGCATCGCTGCTGGATCGAATGATGTCAGGCGAGATTGTGAGTCCGGAATCGATTCTGGTCGAACCCCTTGGAATTGAAACCCGTCAATCAACGGATGTGCTGGCCATTGATGATGCCGACGTTGCTGCAGCCCTGCGATTCATCCGTGAGAACGCTGCAAGTGGGATCAATGTCAGCGATGTCTTACGTGAAATACCACTCTCCAGACGTGTATTGGAGAGTCGATTTAGACGGTCACTTGGCCGCACTCCCCATGAAGAGATTACGCGTCTGAAAATTGACAGAGTAAAGCAGTTGTTGACCGCAACGGATTTGTCGCTCTCTGAAATTGCCACCCGAACGGGTTATCGGCACGACGAATATATGTCCGTTGCTTTCAAAAAGGTGGTTGGTGTTCCACCACGGGATTATCGGCAAGCTGAGAAAACGTGACCACCGCGATGAAGTTGGGCAAACTCAGTTGACCAGAGCGAGACGGACGACTGTGCGCGTGAAAGCGGCGCGAGGTGGTGCTCGCAAAAAGGTGGTGCTCGCAAAAAGGTGGTGCTCGCAAAAAGGT
>JAPKCI010000344.1 GCA_028823035.1 Rubripirellula sp. | reverse complement strand
CTTCTCTTTGAGAACGGCATTCTCGGTGCGAAGGTACTCAATGACTTCTTGTTGTAGTCGATTGATCCAGCCGGCAAGAATGACCAGCATCAACTGCCACGGTTGCAGAACAAATTTCATCAGCGTCTCGGTGGTTCGCAAACCCGAGACGATCATTGGCGTCGGCCGAAATGTAAAGCTGCGTGGTCAAGCCCGCTAGCGATCGAGGATTGTCGCGTTCCGATCAGAACGATCGCGGAAACATTGCCGACGTCGGCGGCACATCAGTTCGGCTGAGATCGACCGATGACCATCGATTGAAAGCCCGGTTTTCGCAATATTTGTTGCTCGGCTGAGCATTTTGACTCCACTGGCTTTTTTCTTGTTTTCTCGCCATCGAATTTGCTCCACAAAGAAAACGGCCCGATTCGTTCAACGATCGCCGGCTTGCCACCGCAATATAGTAACCCAGTTAACCGAATTTGCGAGGAATGCAGCTGTGGCATTCGATCGCGGTCCGGTCTTCACCAGCGTTGAATCCTCAGCCAAACCACTTATGAAAATCGCTGTCATTGGCTCTGGAATCAGCGGGAATCTCGCTGCTCGCATCTTGTCTGCGGAGCATGACGTTGATGTGTTTGAGATGTCCTCGCATGTCGGCGGGCACGCACAGTCCGTCACCGCGAAAGCATACGAACGCGAAGTTTCCGCTGACGTCGCTTTCATGGTGTTGAATCGCCGCACTTACCCCAACTTCAGCAGAATGTTGGAGTTTTTGGGTGTCGAAACACAAGACAGCGATATGAGCATGAGTGTTCGCTGCCGGGAGACTGGGTTTGAATATCAGGGCAGCTCTCTGAATGGCTTGTTCGCGCAGCGTCGCAACCTGATTCGCGTGTCGTTCTACCGTATGCTACGGGACATCGCTCAATTCAACCGACGGGCAATTGCGTTTTGCGAATCGGGCGATGAGCAAACACTGCTCGGAGAGTTCTTGAATGACATTGGAGTCGGGCGAGAATTCCGCGAGCATTATTTGATTCCGATGTCTGCCGCAATCTGGTCGGCTGACCCCGCTTGTTTGGATGATTTTCCAGCGAAATTCATTCTCGGGTTCTTGCGCAATCATGGCTTGCTGCAGTTGGTCGATCGTCCACAGTGGCTTACGATTGCCGATCGTTCCAAGAGCTACGTGGCCGAACTGATGAGGCCACTTCGCGAACGCATCTTCTTGAATTCACCAGTTCACGAAGTTTGCCGCGTCGACGGAGGGGTTCGTTTGGATTTCGACGATCGTGATTCCGACTTGTACGATCACGTCATTCTTGCGTCGCATGCTGACCAGTCGCTAAAGATGTTGGCCGATGCGAGCCGGGCCGAACGTGAAATTTTGAGCGGCTTTCCCTATCAGCCCAACACAGCCATTCTTCACACCGATTGCTCCGTCTTACCAAAGCGGCGACGTGCGTGGGCGAGTTGGAACTATCACATACCCGAGCAATCCGCACGTCAAGTCAGCGTCACCTACGATCTCAATCGGCTGCAAAGTCTCGGCTTGCCTGGACCGCTCTGTTTAACGCTCAACCCGAATAGTGAAATTGATCAGCAGAAAGTGTTGCAGCGATTCGAGTTTCAACACCCAGTCTTCTCCCTTGAGTCGGTCACTTCGCAACGTCGCATTGACGAAATCAACGGTGTCAACGGCGTGAGCTTCTGCGGTGCCTACTGGGGCTACGGTTTCCACGAAGACGGCGTCAACAGCGCATTGGCAGTCACGCGTCCGTTTGGATTGGACTTGGAAGTGCTCGCTGAACCAGTGATCGATCCGAAACAACGCGCCTCGAAATTGGTTGCGGCCGGCTTTCAGGGAGTCGATCCTTACGATGCATAGCTGTCTTTATCGCGGACGCATTCGACATCGGCGTTTGTCGCCCGTGCACCGATTCCATTACTCCAGCTCTTGGGCTTACCTCGATCTCGCCGAGGTTGACGAGGTCCTGCGTTCGGCGTTTTTCCTAAGTAACAAACGCTTTGCCCCCGCGTCCTTCCGTCGGGCCGATCATTTTGGTGATCCGAGTTTGTCGCTGGTTGATTCGGTTCACAAGCTCGTCGAGGAGAAAGCGGGACTGCTGCTAAACGGCCCCGTGCGAGTGCTGACCCAATTGCGACACTTTGGCGTCTACTTCAGCCCGATCAATGTTTTCTATTGTTTCGACGAACAAGAATCGTTGGTCGCAATGGTCGCCGAGGTGAGTAACACGCCTTGGAACGAACGTCATTGCTATGTCCTTTGGGAAGGCAACCGGTTGGCAAACTCCGCTAGCCGCTATTCACACCCAAAAGAATTTCACGTCTCGCCGTTTATGGGAATGGACTCACAATATGAATGGCGGATCCGTCCTCCTGACGACATGTTGCATCTTTCGCTCGGTTGTCGACGTGAAGGCGAGCGAATCTTTCAAGCGGATCTACAACTGAATCGATCGCCGATGACTGACGGGCAACTCGTCCGCAGTCTATTACGCCGTCCCGTTGCGGCGGCCCACGTGGTGGGTGCCATTTACTATCAAGCTCTTAGACTCTGGATGAAGAAATGTCAGTTCTTTCCCCACCCGAACAAATCTCGCGAGAACAGCTCGGAGAAAGAGACGGCAGTCAGCCAGAATCCCGAAGAATCGAAATTGCTTCAGCAGGGCTAACTAGCGCCGTCGTGCGTCGAGCGGTGCTTGCAAAGTTGCGCGGCATCTCGGGCGGCAGCATCGCAGTCATTGATGGAGACTCGCGAACAATGCTTGGCGATCCGTCGGCCGACTTGCGCGCGGAGATCACCGTGAACGATGCTCGGTTTTATCGCGCCGTTGCTTTTGGTGGCAGCATGGGCGCGGGGGAATCGTATCGCGACGGGTTTTGGTCGTGCGATGACCTGGTAGCCTTGATTCAAATTTTTGCTCGCAACATGCAAGCGTCGTCAGATCTGGGTGGCAGTTGGAACTCGTTGTTTGATCTGGGCCGAAAAGTGTCGCATCGCTTCCGGCGCAACACGCGCGTCGGAAGTCGTCGCAATATCGCGGCGCACTACGATCTGAGTAACAAGTTCTATTCGTTGTTCCTTGACGAAACAATGACCTATTCCAGTGGCGTCTTTCCGGACCCAGGCAGTTCGATGGAAGAGGCGTCGATTGAAAAGTATGATCGCATCTGTCGAAAGCTGCGGCTCGTTCCCAGCGACGAAGTGTTGGAGATAGGCACGGGTTGGGGTGGATTCGCCGAGCACGCTGCCAATCACTACGGTTGTCGGGTGACGACCACCACAATCTCGAGGGAGCAACATGAGTACGCCAAACAAAGGTTTGCGGCAAGCGAAATCGACGACCGTGTGTCACTGTTACTTTCGGACTATCGAGATCTATTGGGACAGTACGACAAGCTCGTATCTATCGAGATGATCGAAGCCGTTGGACACGAATACTATGACACATTCTTTGCAAAGTGCTCGAGCTTACTGAGATCCGATGGACTGATGGCAATTCAAGCGATCACCATTCCTGATCAGCGTTACGACCGATATCGCCGTAGCGTCGACTTCATTCAGAAGTACATTTTCCCCGGCGGTTGCTTACCTTCGCTGGGCGCGATGACAGCCTCGGTCGGACGCTCGACCGATTTTCAGTTTGCTCATGTCGAGGACTTTGCGGAGCACTACGCTCAAACGCTGCGTTGCTGGCGCGAGAGATTCCAGGCGAACTTGGACGCAATTCGCGAACTTGGCATGACAGAGGAGTTCCAGCGGTTGTGGGATTACTACTTGTGCTACTGCGAAGGCGCGTTTCGCGAGAAGCAAATTGGTGTTTGCCAATTGCTGCTACAGAAGCCTGGAAATCGCCGTCGACCACAGTTTCCGTCTCTAGGATAAACCGATGAAGTGGTTGCTCATTTCTTTGTGCCTTGCCGTCATTGCCTGCATGACATGCATCACGGTCGCGGCGTCACTCGATCGCGGCGTGTTGGACGCGGGACGCGGGTTGTGGCCTGACCCTTGGTTTGTCGCCACGTTGATGGACGCGTACTTCGGATTCCTCACGTTCTTTGTCTGGGTCGCCTACAAAGAACAATCGTGGGTGATTCGTGGAACGTGGTTCGTCGCAATCATGCTGTTGGGCAATTTCGTGATGTCTGGTTACGTGCTTTGGCAGTTGTCAAAGATGAAAAATTTCTCGTGGGAAGCATTGTTGCTTCGCCCGCAGACTGCTGTTTGATTCGATAGAAGGTCTAATCGTAATGTCACTCATACAACTTGCTGAAAAGCGCTGGCTCCCGGATCCGGTGATTCGCTACGGCATGCGGCGTTTACTTCGCGATCGTATTGCGCAGGAAGAGAATCTTGCCGCCGGAAACTACGACGAAGCCCTCGATCGATTCGCCGATCGACAACGTCAGAGTGTGGTCACGATCGAAACGCATCGCGCTAACGAGCAGCACTACGAAGTGCCAGCGGAGTTCTTTGAGTTGGTGTTAGGTTCGAGACTGAAGTACAGTTGCGGTTGGTGGGATGACGCGATCACGTCGCTTGACGAGTCCGAAAAAGCGATGCTGCGTCTGACATGCGAGCGAGCAGGCATTGAAAACGGAATGCGAGTTCTGGATCTTGGCTGCGGCTGGGGGTCACTTTCGTTGTGGATCGCCGAAAAGTATCCCGAATGTCAAATCACTTCGCTCTCAAATTCGGCGAGCCAAAAAACCTTCATCGAAGGAAAGTGCGAAAAGCGATGCATTGAGAACGTAAGCGTGATCACAGCTGATGTTGGCACCTTTGATACCGACGAACGATTTGATCGAGTTGTTTCGGTTGAAATGTTTGAGCACGTTCGTAATCACGAGAACCTGTTGTCGCGGATCGCCAAATGGCTACTTCATGACGGACAACTATTCGTGCATATTTTTTGCCATCGAAACCTTGCTTACACTTTCGAGACTCAAGGTGAGCAGGATTGGATGGGGAGGCATTTCTTTTCGGGTGGAATCATGCCTGCCGAAGATTTGTTTTTACGCTACCAACGTGACATGACGGTTTGCAAACACTGGTGGATCAATGGTTCTCACTATGCACGAACATGTGAAGAGTGGCTGTCGCGGTTGGATGCCTGCGAAGATATTGCGATGCGTGCATTGCTTGAGTCAGGGAATCCAGATTCGCCCAAAGTGCAAATACAACGGTGGAGGATGTTCTTCATGGCGTGTGCGGAACTCTTCAAGTTCAAGAATGGTGATGAGTGGGGAGTGGCACACTACCTGTTCGATGTCAACGAAGCTGCAGAAATGTCACGATGAGTATTCCACAAGTCTTGATGCTCAATACCGCGATGGTCGCCGCCGCGATGATCGTGCTGTGGCTGATCAGTTTACGACTGAAGGACGCGAGCATCGTCGACATTTTTTGGGGATTGGGTTTCGTACTGATCGCGTGGGTCACGTTTTCGTTTGCGTCGGGCGGAGTTCGCGCCATTGTGCTCGCGACGTTAACGACTTTGTGGGGGTTGCGACTGGGCGCTTATCTGGCCTGGCGCAACCAAGGCAAAGGAGAAGATCCCCGTTACCAAGCGATGCGAGAACATCGTGGAAAAACCTTCTGGTGGTTCAGCCTGATTAGTGTGTTTGGGTTGCAAGGAGCTGTGATGTGGGTGATCTCGTTGCCAATTCAAGTCGGCCAAATGACTGAACGACCGATGAACGTCCTGAGTTATCTTGGCATTGCAATTTGGGGAGTCGGCTTTCTTTTCGAGGCGATCGGTGATTACCAGTTGGCAAAATTCAA
>JAPKCI010000086.1 GCA_028823035.1 Rubripirellula sp. | reverse complement strand
GGCAGCACGAATAACCGGCAGCACGAATAACCGGCAGCACGAATAACCGGCAGCACGAATAACCGGCAGCAAAAGCGACAGGGCCAGCTTTACCGAGCGTGCCAACGCCGGTGTCGCCTAGCCGGCGTGCGGACGTCGTTAATGCAGAGATTCCGACTCAGTAAGCAGTGCTGCCAATGGGACGATTAACGAACCCGCCGCTCACTCAGCGGAAACGGCGATCCGATTTTCGACTTTTCGGACCCCTGGCTCAAGTTGCACCAACAACTCGCTCATGCGACGGTCTCGCTGAGTGGCAACAACTCCGGAAAGGATCGCTGTCCGGCCGTCCATTGTGACGGTGATCCCGCGAAGGGCTGGCTTACCCGCCAATTGGCGGAAGCGATCGGTCGCCGTTTGCTGGACATAAGCCGGAGCCAAGGGAGCCACTTGGATAGCAGAGCGTAACCGTGTACGTATGATCGGCCGTGACGCTTGGCCACCTCCGGTGTTGAAACCACCAAACAGACTTCCCAATCCGCCAAGCCCGCCGCCCAATCCACCAAAGCCGCCACTGTTGGCAGTTCCGTCGCCACCCGTTGCGATGCTGAGGCCACTGAATCCTGCCCCTGTTTCGGCCGTGGCCCCGACGGTATCGCTTCGCTCAACGGCCCCAAACGCTTCTTGCGATGTAGCACTCTCAAATTCATCGCCGGTGGCTGTGTCTGTTTGTTGGGCTGAAACAGCCGGTATCATTGAAAATACGAAAAACAATGCGGCAGGTATCTGAAGTTTCGACATCAACCAGTTCCTCAGGCGTTACAAAACGTTACGATGCAAGGATGACACCTCGCCAATTACTTTAACGGCCAGTTTAACGATTGCATTCGCGTTTTGCTTTGCAAAATTATTGCGGAACGACCAAGACACGGCGGGTTATGTCGAATAAAACGGACATCTAGACCAAATTCTTTTTCACCAACTATCGAGCGTTTTATGCGTCACCACAGCCCACGCTGGGGTTCTCTGATCATCGCAATCGTCATTTGCACGGGATTAAGCCAGCCGCACACAGCAATCGGTGCTGAGGAGTCGGCCACTCCGGGAGCACCACATTTACTACCCAAAGACACGCTAGCCTACATCAGGATTGATAGTGCGGACAATTTTCGATCCGACATGGAATCCTCATCGATTGGCCAGATGATGAATGATCCCAAGCTAAGACCTTTCGTAGGTGAGCTATATAGCACGATGAGCCAACTGTTTGAGCAGTTTGGTACACAACTGGGCCTGTCGTTGGACGAATTGCTGGCCATTCCCACCGGCCAGGTCGCCGCAGCGGCAATGCCAGCCAACCTGTCGGATCGAGATGAAGAATTGGCCGAAGAAGAAACTGACAGCGATTCCCCCGAAGCAATCCGTCGCCGGATCGAGCGCAAGCGCCGTCAGCAGAATGCGATTGCGGGGATATTCATTCTTGAGGCCGGAAAGAACCTCGACAACATGATGTCGTTGATTGATCGCCTTGAAGAACGCATGATTCAAGGTGGCTACGTTCGTCGCACCAGCAAGGCCGATGGCACGACTATCGTGAAACTGCTGCCACCGCGGCAGGGTCCGCCCGAAGTTGAGTACTTCACCAAAGACGACACCCTCGTGTTTGGTATCGGTCACGAGACAGCCGCCAAAGCACTTGATCAATGGACCGGCAAGAGTGAAGAGGATTCACTAGCCGATCGGGCTGACTTCACTTCGCTCATGTCGCGTTGCATCGGAGCGGAAGAAACGCGTCCACAGATCACTTTTTTCCTTGACCCTTACCACTTTGTCGAACGGCTTGTGAATCGAGGCGGCGCAGCAGCGCTTGTCTGGCCGCTGGTAGAAAATCTCGGTATCAGCAAAATTCGCGGCATGGGTGGAAGCAGTTACCAAGGTGGTGACGTGTTTGAAGACATCGCACACTTTCACATTCTACTTGACCCACCTCGCGATGGAATGTTTGGCGTATTGCGTCCTGAAACAGGCGATACGACACCGCCAAAGTGGGTCCCATCGAACGTTTCCAGTTACACCACCCTCAATTGGGACTTTGACCAAACCTACGAGAACGTCGACAAACTGCTCGCAACATTCCAGGGTGCTGAGCCGCTCAAGCGTTTCATTGAAGATCCCGCCAAGCAAGCCGCTGGTGTTTCCATCAAAGATGATGTGTTGTCGAATCTCACAGGTCGCATTGTCACCTGTGCCTGGATGGAGCCACCGGTCAGGCTGAACAGCCGAACGAGTGCTTTCGCTCTCGAAATCAAGGATGAACTCAACGCCAAGAGCCTGATCGCCAAATTCCGAGATCGTCGCCCCAACGATCTCGAAGTCGAGACGATTGGCGGCGTTGTTGTGTACAGCCTCAAAAACCGAAGCCAGCGTGAACTACCAGAGAACTTCCGCGTGGCTCGCCCGGGATTTATGATCATGGGGAAATGGTTCATCTTTAGCGACAGCCAAGACTTCCTGACACAAATCACCCGAGCAAACGCAGATTCGATGCCACGTCTGATCAACGAACCTGAATACGAACTGGTCAGCAGTGAATTGGGTGGAAAACTCGACGGAGAAACGCCCTTCCTCGTCTCGTTCCTGCGCGGTGCTGATTCGATTCGCCAAATATATGACTTGGCAAAATCTCCAGATACACAGCGTTTGATTCGTTCCGCTGGCCAACAAAATCCCTTCATGGCAAGGATAGTGGCACTGCTGGAGCAAAACGAACTTCCTGATTTCAAGGAATTCGAGAAGTACTTCGCGCCTACCGGCACCTTCGCCTACGATGAACCGGCTGGCATGCACTTTGGCTTCTTCACACTCAAAGCAGATAACTGATCCACGATCTCTGAGTGGGGTCAGTGGATGACCGCTCTGACTACCGAACCCAACACACCGTCGTTCTGGATCCATTTTTGCCAGGACGGCGGTTTTTGTTTTTACTGACAAGCAGGCCACGACCGGTCCGGATTGGCAATGCCCCAGCGTGATTCCTCTGCACTTTCAAGTTTCCTGACGCTTTTCACAGGCCGCCAAAATGACCTCGAATTCATCGCTCGTTGCCAAGTTTCATTTCCTGCCCGCTATGTTGGCAGTGTACGGCTTATTTTTCAGCATCTGCAACGCACATGGCGAGGCACCTTCAGCAGGTTTGCAAGCCTTCGGTCCCTACCTTTACGAGCCCAAACCAGACGACCCGGCCTTTGCAAAGTTCAACCCAAAGTTGGCGCCGCCGCCCGGACCCTTATTACTGCGCAAAGGTGATCGTCTGGCGATCATCGGAGATTCAATCACCGAACAGAAACTCTACTCACGCATCATTGAAACTTACCTGACCGTGTGTGTTCCACAACTCGAAATCACTGCGCGACAATACGGCTGGAGTGGCGAGCGAGCCGAAGGATTTCTACGGAGAATGGATCAGGACTGTCTGAGATTTAGCCCAACGGTCGCCACCCTTGCTTACGGCATGAACGATTCAAAATACCGTCCCTTCGACACAGTGAATGGCGATTGGTATCGCGACCATTACAGTGCGGTGGTTCAGAAACTGAAAGCCTCTGGCGCAAACGTCGTGGTAGGTTCGCCCGGCTGTGCAGGAAAAATCGCTGACTGGGTCAAGTCAAGAAGCGGCACATTGGATGAACACAACTTGCATCTCTGCACGTTGCGTGACATTGCCCTGCAACTCGCTCAACAGCAGCAAGTCGCCTTTGCCGACATCTTTTGGCCAATGTACACCCAACAGGTACTCGCGGAAAAAAAATACGGAACTGCGAAAAAGCCGTACCAAATCGCAGGCAAAGATGGAATTCACCCCGGTGGAGCGGGACACCTGTTGATGGCGTACTCATTCCTGCGGGCCCTGGGACTCGACGGTGAAATTGCCACCATCAAAGTCGATTTAAAAAAGAACGAGGCCAGTGCCAGCGCAGGCCACCGGGTAGACCAGTTCAAGGACGGAACTCTCAGTCTAACCAGCACACGGTACCCGTTTTGTGCAAACGACCCTGTGGATGAAGACACATCCATTCGCTCCGGAATGACACTCGTGCCGTTCGACCAGAACCTCAATCGCTTCACATTGCAGATCACTGGACTGGACGCAGCGAAGGCGAAAATCAGCTGGGGAAATCAATCACGGATTTTTGATCGGAACGCACTGGCAACCGGAATCAATCTGGCGACCGCTTTCCAAGAGAATCCGTTCTCAGTTGCGTTCCAAAATGTCGATGCTGCCGTTGCCGCAAAGCAAGCCTTCGAGACCTACCAGGTGAAGAGCGTATTTCACGGCAAGGAAGGCAGAGCGGACATCGAGTCTGCCGTGACGCGGACTGAAAGAGACCGCGGACCCTTAGTCGATGCGATTACCGCAGCCAGAGTCCCCGTCGCCCACAAGCTGATCATAGAGCCCGTGCAATGAGTCAGCTCAGCAAGTCCTCAACTCAGCAAGTCTGAATCACGCGGTGAACCCGTCCGTCCAGATCATTGCAGTATCACATCGTCGAAGTTGACAGGATAGATCTGGTAAATCCCTTCAGTGAAGACCTGACGGATCCAGTTATTCAAACGCGTGATTGGCTTGTCTGGCACGATAATCACATCTCCATCGCGGACCCAGATCTCGTCTGCCGGTGTTGGCCGTTTCCCGAAGACAGCCCCCTGAAGGTCCAGCATCGTTGAAACCAGACGCCAGTCCTCAGCACGTCGCATGACGACCACCTGCCGCATGTTCCCGTCAGGAAGATGCCCCCCCGCTGATGCGATTGCACCGAGGACAGTTGTTGGACCGTCAAGAGCGACTCTTGATGGCGTACCGACCTGACCCATAACGTGTACAAAGTGAGGTGCCTGTGAGACCAAGGTGGGTTCGGCATCAATGCCAACCACAACCTCGCCGTAACGTAGATTAATTTCTCGCTTCAATTGTCCCAAGGTAAACCCTTGCACACAAACCTCGCCAATCCCTGGAAGCCTGATTTTACCATCGGGCATCACAACCATATTTAGAACCTGTTGATTCAGCCCACTGGCACCACCAACTGCACTTCGAATGTCATCAGCCAGTGTGTTCGTCTGGACTGGCGTCACATCGATCGCTGGCTGGTCATATAACTTCGAATACTGTTCTTCGAGTACATCTCGCAATTGTGCCACCGTCAGCCCGGCAGCATGCACCTCTCCCAACAAACGAACCGTGATCGTTCCATCGGGCAGAATAGTCAGGCCCCTGTCGAGAGTTCCGCGCTGCAGGTCGGGGTCAGCAATCGACTCGATCATCACTTGATCACCAGGGGTCAGTCGGTATGCCCCCTCTTTTTGACGGCGGGTGATAAGGTAGATCACTTGAAGTTGGTCGCCGGGGCGTAAACGATACTCACTGAGGTGTGCCAGACGCGACGGTCCTGCGTATCCCCCCTGTGCATAGGGCCCAAAATCGAGTGGCTTCATGTCGCTCCAGCGTTGCTCTGCTCCGCATCCACAAGCGCAATCAACACCCATCATGCAAGGCTGGCAAGGTCCGCGACAAGGATACCCACCGGGAAGGTTGCGACAGCCACATTGATCGGCGGGCAACGACTGCAAAGTACCGGCAAGGTCACCGGATACTTCCTGAGCCTGTGTACCAGTTGCGCAGAACAAGAGACAACCAGCAACGGCAATCGATCTTGTGACTACAGCTAAGTTCATCTGATTCAAACCCAATAACATTGTCAACTCGAATCCAAATAAATTTCTGTTCGTACTGAACGCGCGGCGTCTCATTTACCAAAACTTTTTTACAGAACCAATGAATCGCTGAAAGACATTAGGTTTTGATACTGTTTCGGGGTCTTCCCCATCCTTGAGTACAACACTCGGATCCACTGACTGATTTTTTCTCACTGTGACAAGTTGCGTCTGGGTGGCAGCGGGGCCCTTCGAACTGACCAATGACGCGTTTGTTCGGTTCCCGACTGACGCTGTCATCACAGGTTTTGAAATCGCAGCAAACTGGCGGGGAGATAGTTGTTGGACGGTCGGGATACGAGGATCAGAAGTTACGATGGATCCTAGGACAGGCTGTAGCTTGTCCGAGACCTGTTTCGCTTCTGCCTGACGACCGGATTGCTGCAAAACAGCGATATAGGCTCTCGTTGTTGCCTCGTCTTTTTCGAGAGACAACGAATGTTTGAGCGTCCAACTGGCCTCATCAATCAATCCAACGTCCAGCAAATGCATTCCCAAACGGGAGGCAAGACTGGCGTTCGCAGGCTGGCCTTGCAAAGCTGCGCGACGCAAACAGAGTGCCGTTGCACCGTGAAGCTTTTTCGAATCCCCCTGCTGGAGATAAATAGCTGCCAGCAGGTCCATGCTATGCGCTGCCTCAACACTCTTGGACGCTATGCCCGCCAAAGAAACGCGAGCTGCATCGAGGTAACGATCCGATGCATCATTACCGCTCAAATTGTCACAAGGAAGGTCGTCCAAGACATCAGTCGTATGTGAAATAGCCATCCGCGAGATCGCCTCGCCGTCCGAGATGCCGTAAACGCCCGAGAAGTCGCGTGCTTCGCGGATTGCAATCCGTGCGGCCTGAAGTCGCTTGATCGCATCCCGATTGCTAACCCCCAAGTGCACCTTGGCAATCTCACGATTCGCAAGATCAATTCCCTCTGCCGCAGAACGAAGTGCTTCCCAGGCAGTCGCTTCGGCAGATAGCCAAGCGCTCGTGGCATATTCGAGCATCGCCTGATCAATCAGATGTCTTGCCTTATTTGCACAGGCAGATGCACTGTTCGACCGTAACGAGCGTACTTCACCTGCGAGTCCCTGACTCGATAGAGTGGAAAATCCATCACCCAAATGCAGTTCAGATTCAGACGATTCCACCGAACGCTTTTGCAAGTTGGCGGGGTCGCGACGATTCGATACGTCATCCGTTGTTTGAAATTCGAGCCGTTCAAATGCCATCTTCGTCTTCCATACAGACTCGGATGGGCTCTCCGTGTTTTGCCCCTCAGCCAATCCGGCCGTAAGACGGACCACGTTGGGAAGCCGCATGGGACTTCGCGTTTCGGCTCCTGAAACCGCACGCACTGGCTGACCTGAATCCACTGGCTGACCTGAATCCACTGGCTCAGATGAATCCACTGGCTGAATCAAGGCAAGAGATACAGAACATGCCAAAGCGACTGCCAAAGCAGAGCGGTTCTTGGCGTGATCCAGCAGGTTCATTGTACTCATTTGCATATTTCCATTCGAAAATCGGCATGGACACCCCTGAGTGACCACGTTTTACAGATCGGACAATTGCGCCAAATATCACCGCCAAACCCAAGTGCGATGTTCGTTACATTCAGACTGCCCCGGACAAATCGGAAGAACCGTCACAGCTTCGCTAGGAAGGGACGATGCTCACCGCTGAGAGAAACTCGCGGACGGACAATGCTATCAAACAAAAGTGCTGGCAACGCCTATTGGCAGACCTTCGTAATGGCTTTAGAAATGATGCCTGAATCAGAACCCTTGGCACTGGCAATGCTCTCTGGCAGCGGCAGTCAATCAGGCCTGACCTGCTGGGCCTTTCTAGCCCAAAAATTACGAGCGGCACGTACATAGGGGACATGACGCTGCAGTTCCTGTGGAGGCAGACGCTTTAAACGGGCTTCATAGTCACCGAGCCATTGCCGAAAAAAGTCGACCGCTTTGGTTGTCACTCGTGGCTGCCCATCGAATTCGATGTACCACGGTGCGCTCATGGCGGCTCTGAAATGATCCTCGTACAGGGTGACGACCCGCATCGTGACCCACCCACTTTCCTTGGCCATGACTGGCGGAATCATACCGCCTGCTTTTGCATACTCGTCAAGACGGGCGCTGTAGTGAACCTTGCCATTATGAATGACTTCGAGATACTCCACGGGATCGCGGACGGCCAATTGCAACTCTGGTTGCAATTGCAGGACTTCACCAGCCGTCGCTTTGAAAACGTGACCGGGAATTTCATTGCCGAGTCTGGGACGCAACAGAGGACCGTTGGTAGCCACACTCTGCCCCCGCCAGGCAGCTTGCCACCATTGTTGCTGAGATGCGACCGGTCTCACATCCAGTTTTCCACTGGCGTCATCTTGCGATGGCTCGCCTACATAAAGTCGGTTGTAACCCACCGGAGTCGCGTTTGCCTGGTCACCAGACCCGGCTAAAGGTGGGATACGAAAACCAGCCTCTAACAGATTCCAATAGATTTGTTCGGCCCAGCGTCCGATGGCTTTATTGCCTCCGGTGGTCACGCCTTGGGGCCCACGCCCATCGGTGATACTGACAATTCGTCGATCGAGTCTCAGCCAGTCTCCCAACAGAAAAAACCCATCGAGCTGGCCACTTGCCAGCCAGACAGGCAATTGCCATGCAAATGGATTCTCGACGGCTATTCTCACCTCATCAGAAGCTCCCTGCTTGACCAACCGCTCAACGGGAAGCGCAGCGATGCCGCTATCTGCACCAAGTTTTGCTGGCTCCGGTTCATTTGCGTCCATTGGAGGCGTGGCACCAAAACGGTAAAACACCAATCCATGCTCATGCGTTGCACGTTCATCGATCCATGAGGGTACATTTTCGGGTGGTTCATCGTCACTGCGACCGGCAATGGGTTTAGCATCCATGTGCCCAAGCACCCCAGCTAGATGCAAGTCCTCGGACGCCATTCTCAGCGGCAAGCTGTACGGAGACGCGGGCACACAGCAATCGCCACTTGTCCAGCCTTCCTGCAGCATGTTCACCATGCGAGGCAGGGCCACAGCGTGGTCGTCAAGACTCGTTCGTTCGAGAGCAAAATTCCCACTGATAATCCGATACTCTGGACCCCTGATCATCCGAAATTGATACTGTCCATTCGCAAGTGACAACTCTGCAGAACGATCGAGAACGAAACCGATTCCGGCTGGGACCGTCCGACGCACCACCACGCGCCTATTCGGATCTTCTGCACGCTTGATCACCACTCGGGTGATCAAGGGCTGGTCGTCCGATTCCTCGCGGACCGACACCGTCAAACTCCCACCCGCAGCACTAACATACTGCTGTGTGAGAATCATCGGTGTGATGAGCCCGAACCATCCTGAAAGAATCAAAATCACGGCTGGTTGCTTCATCTCATTCCTCATCCAAGCCTCCACCTAACGATACCTAACGCACTCCACCGCGGGCAGAACCTCGACCAATGGATTTTTGCGACAGGCTTGCCCCATTCACAACAGGTCAATCCTGTCCTGCTGCGACGATCAACTCACAGTTGTAGCTGTCAGCCTGAAACAGGGTCAAACCAGTTGCGATACCCCTTGATCGGCATTTATCCTTTCAGGCGTGAGCGACGGTCCAAGACACCAGCGTCTGTTTGGGATAGTTGTCGCAGAAATATTTCACCACTCAGCCGGTTGCCCGCTAGAATGACGACTGGCAACAGGTTACAAGAGATTTGCTGCAGTGATGAATCCACCAACCTTCTGCCGTGGTGTTGAAACACCTCGGGGAATCGGTATCACAGTCAGCACACTCTGGCAGGCGTTTGTCTGCCTGGCTCCATTTGATTTGAAAGACTTCAATGACTCCCTATCGGTTCCCGTCAGCCAGCCTCTGGCTTTCTGCTGCGATGACAAGTTTCACAGCCCTCGCATGTTCCAGCCTGATATCACCTGTAATTGCGGCTGAAAAGCCCAATATCATTTACATCATGTCAGATGACATGGGTTATTCCGACATCGGATGTTACGGCAGCGAAATCAACACTCCGAACTTGAATGCCCTTGCCGACGGCGGCCTGCGATTCACTCAATTTTACAACACAGGGCGATGTTGCCCAACCCGCGCGAGCCTGTTGACAGGTCTTTACCCTCATCAGGCCGGCGTTGGTCACATGATGAACGACCGGGGCCACGATGGTTATCGAGGCGAACTGAATCGACAGTGCGTTACGATCCCTGAAGCACTGAAGTCTGCTGGTTACCGGTCCTACCTTTCAGGGAAATGGCACGTCACGCAAGCGACCAACCCCAAGACAGATGCCGATAAACACAACTGGCCCCTGCAGCGGGGTTTTGACCGTTTCTATGGAACAATTCATGGCGCGGGGAGTTTCTTTGATCCCAACACATTAACCCGGGACAATGAATTCATCTCGCCTTTCGCAGATGCAGAATACCTTCCCCAACAAATGGCAAACGGGGAATACTACTACACCGATGCAATCGCAGATCATGCAGTTCGTTTCATTCGCGAGCATCATTTCGAAACCGATGATCAACCGTTTTTCATGTATGTCAGCTTCACCGCCGCTCACTGGCCGATGCACGCGCTTGAGAAAGACATTGCCAAATACGAAGGCAAATACGATACGGGTTACGATGCCATCCGCAACGCACGCTACGAACGCATGATCAAATTGGGACTGATTGATCACAGCAACACCAAAAACTGGCTTATCGATGATGCGTGGAAGGAGAAAGAGTTTTGGGAGTGGGACAAACGCAACATGGAAGTTTATGCTGCGATGGTCGACAACATGGACCAGGGGATCGGCCGCATTGTTCAGTCGCTAAAAGACACCGGGCAACTCGAAAAGACACTGATCTGTTTCTTTCAGGACAACGGTGGATGCGCTGAAAACTATGGACGCGGTGGTATTGGCGGACCACGCACCGACAAACCGAACCGGCCTGTATTGGCAGCAGACTATCTGCAGCCCGACATGACCCCCAAACAGTCACGGGATGGTTATGCCATGAGAACTGGCAAGGGATCGATGGCAGGACCGGCTGACACCGCGATTGGCTATGGTCGTGGTTGGGCCACTGTTTCAAATACGCCATTTCGCGAATACAAACACTACACGCATGAAGGTGGCATTTCGACACCATTGATCGTTCACTGGCCAGATCAGATTTCGCGTCGTGGAGAATTGGAAATGACTCCTGGCCATCTCGTAGATCTGATGGCAACCGCGGTGGATGTGGCGGGTGCCCAGTACCCAGAAGAATTCCACGACGGGCAACCCATCAAACCAATGGAGGGCAAGAGTCTCAGTCCTGTTTTCCATAACAAACCACTCGATCGCGAGGCAATCTACTGGGAACACGAAGGCAATCGAGCTATCCGAGTTGGCAAGTACAAGTTGGTTGCCAAAGGAGTCAAAGGAAAATGGGAACTGTACAACATCGACGTGGACCGCAGTGAACAAGATGACCTGAGCATCAAGCAACCCTTCCAGACCCAGAAAATGGCTGCCTTGTGGCAAGCGTATGCCGAACGTGCCAATGTGCTTCCCCTGAATCCAAAATCACAGAAATCTGCAGCGACCAACCGCGATCAGAAACGTTTCGAGCTGAAACATGGAGATCAACTTAGCAGCGACAAAGCACCTTTCGTGCAGAAACGCGGCTTTGATCTCACTGTCAAAGTCAATGTTACTGGAGATGGAGTGATCGCAGCTCAGGGAGGATCCAATCACGGCTGGGCGCTCTATGTACAGGAAGGTACCCTTCGATTTGCCACGAGCGTCAACGGAAAGCAAACCGTCGTAGACACGCAAGCCAACGCCAATGGCGAGCTGGCAATCCAGGTTTCCCTGGCAAAGAACGGTCGATTGAGGGTGACAGTCGGCGACCAACAGGTGGCCGATCAGAAACTGGGCAGTTCACTTTCCAACCAACCGCAAGAGCCTCTTGAAATCGGCAGCGATTCGGAAGGCGTCGTCGGCAAATACGAACAGCCCTTTTCTCTACAGGGAAAAGTAGAGAAAGCGATCATTGAAGTCAAATGATGCTTCGTGCCTGATCTTTAAAAAGGCCCCAACATCCTCACAATCCTCAGCACGCACTGGGAGATAATGCGGGCTGCCTAGTATGGCAATTCACGGATGTAGAGGTTTTTGAAATACAAAGCGCTGCCATGGTGCTGCAGTTCGATTTGATCGGCGCGAATCAATGGGATCGTGCCGGTTTTATCCCAATAGTTTTCTAACGCCACACGATCCACGATACGCTTGCCGTTCAACCAGATCGTCACCTTGTCACCAACCATTCGAATCAGGAATCGATTCCATTCCCCTGGGCGTTTGTCAGCAAGAGCGGTCGGAGCGTTTCGCCAACGCTTGTTGTTCCAGAGACCTCCGGAACCAAGATTTCGTCCATTTTTATAGGCTGCGACCCATTCTTCCGGCGTGATCGAGACAGCCTCGGATGGCTCGCCTTCTTGCTGCCCTTTCATACGCAAATCCCATGGGTCCCAAATCTGGATTTGGGGCGTTCCCCGCAGGTAGATACCCGAATCTGCTCCGGGCGGAATTTTCCAGTCAATGTACATCTCGAAATCGCCGTAATCGCGGCCCGTGCACAAGCTCTGACCCTTGCCGTCGTAGGTCAGCACGCCGTCGACGACGGACCAATGTTCTCGCATCACCGTATCCGCCTGTGCTTGGGCGTCACGCATGGCTTTGCCCTGCAGTTCCCGTCGCTCAGTGGCATTTTTGTGGGCCAGCCCCTTCCAGCCACTTAAGTCCTTGCCGTTGAACAGGGCCACAAAACCACTTGGTGGGACATTGTCATCGCTAGCGGCGTGTTCAGCAGCCGACACAGCGTAATCAGCAATTTTCAGGTTTCGAAACTCGACTCGATCGCTGTGGCCAGCCAAGACAAGATGTCCAATCCTGCTCTTCATTCCTGCGTGCTGCCTACCATCCACTGGCACCGTGTCATCAAGGAAAGCGTCAACGATCACAGCTCCGTTCAGTATCACCATGACGTGGTCATCAATGGCAATGATGGTTTCCTGATTCCACTCACCAACAGGTTTCAAATAACCGGTTTTTGCCGGCGTGATGCCGTAAATTGATCCATGGTACTGCCACGGTTTCAACCAGCTCATTTTTCTTTGCTTGCCATCTGGCAATTCAGCCATCCCGCTGTACTTCGCGCCATTGTGATCGAGGATTTGAATCTCCATCCCGCTGCTCGCAGGATGTCCACTGCCAGGAACCCGAATGCCGATTCCATTGTTGCCACTTTCCTGTAACTTAAATTCAAACTGAAAAGCAAAGTCAGAATACTGCTTCTCAGTCACCAAGTTTTTGCTGCCCTTTTTGCAAATCAGCACACCATCCTCAACAACGTAACCCTGGGTGTCACCCGACCAACCGTCGAGCGTTTCACCCTTCAGCATCGGTTGCCACTCGGCCGTCGCCTGCAGTATTTGCATTGCCCGTTGCGCTGCCCGCATGTTGGCATCTACCTTCTTTTCCGCCTGTTGCTCTTGGCCACAAAGCGTTAACGTTCCAGCCAACAGAGTCAGCGTTCCAAGCAACAGCTTTGAAACTCCAACCAACGGGGGACAGAACACAGTTCTACAGGTAACGCGAGAGAGAATCTTCAACATGATCATTTCCGCAAGAGACGGTACTGGGTCGGAAGAACAGTGCATAACACTAGTAAGTGAAGAACACTAATATACGAAGAATCCCAGTAGATGAGCAAACGCGATGCGAATTCCGGTCGATTACCGGGATGAGCTATCAGCAACGATGGTTTCGCATCCCACAGACGGTAGGTGTGCCTCAGAAACCCGAAAACTCAACCCCAATAAATGCGGATGCTAGGCCTCAGCTCATGCATGTGCTGGACCAGAGCAAAATCAGACATTGAAACACTGCCGTATTACCCAGCTGCTGCGGCAGCCAGTTGTTCATCCAAGTGGACGAAACGGGGCATCCGGCGTGACGTTCAAGCAGCCCTTCGTGTTTCACCTTCGTCGTGATTCCCAACAGCTGCCTGATCCTCCGCAGCTGTCTGATCGCGTTGTGCATCAGGCACAGTCGACGGGTCGTGCAACTTCAGTAGGCAGGAGTCATCAGAACCGCCAGATGGCTGTGACTCCGGCTCGCTGCCGGCATGCAGGGCAATCTCGTGTGGATCTTCCTGCCGCAACGATTCGGAACGCTTCGGCCCCGCGACAGCATCGCTGGCAGCTATCCCAAACTCGTTCACCTCAGCAGCATCGATTTCTGCGCCACGCAGCGTCTGAGCTAGCGTTCCATCGGTTCGATAGATTTTGAGTACATCTTCTTCGATAAACCAAATGGCATCATATTGGTCGGAATGAAACCGCCGACCGCAGAAAAACTCGTCACGAATCAGCATGCTTTCACGGCGAATCAGTGGTCGATTCGAGTCAGCTGTTGACTGGTCGTGATGGACATCCAGCATCCAATTCAGGAATCGCGTGCGCACTTTGGCGAGTCGCTGAGAATTTGTCATGCGTTCAGTCAACGGGAAATGCGATATGATGCACCCTAGATTATGCTCGGATGCCCGATGGAAGCAGGGACGACGAACATCGGTAGCGACCGAGCCGGTTGACCTGCTAACGGCTTGTATCGGCCAATCTCAAACGAAACATTCGTTGCAATTCGGATTGCGGGAACAGTCGCCGCAAACCACCCATATTACCGATTCCAACAATAAGGTACAGACTACGGTCTGCCGATACTCAAACCAGACAAGACTTTTACGGAGCCACAATGCGGACATTGCTGAGCGAAGCTGACTTAAACGAAGGCGTTGAGAAGCTTGCATCCAAGATTGACGACCACTACGGCGATCGCCCGCTGACAGTCATTGCGATCATGACAGGCAGTCTGGTTCTGTTTGCAGATTTGATCCGTCGTCTGTCGATGCCGCAGCGAGTGGGCGTCGTTCAGGCTTCAAGCTATCGAACGGGCACCACCTCGGGTGAGCTTCACGTCGATTCAGCCATGATGATCGACGTGAAGGGTCGTGACGTGCTGTTAGTGGACGATATTTTCGATACGGGCAAAACTCTGGACAGGCTTTGTGGCATGATGCATGATTTCGGAGCATCCTCGGTTCGGACAGCAGTCCTGCTACAAAAACGCACGGAGCACATTGTAAACATGCGTCCTGATTTCGTCGCCTTTGAGATCCCTGATGAATTCGTAGTGGGATACGGCTTGGACTACCTCGACATGTACCGAAATCTTCCCTACCTGGCCATTCTCGAACCGGTCGAGATTGCAGCCACCGCTGCGGAATTAGAGACGTGAACCGTTCTCTTCGTGTGCTGCTGATTGGCCGGAGATTTTGGCCACATGGATCGTCAGATTCGGCTTGTTTTCTGACCGAGTTGGCTTGCGTTCTACACCGCGCAGGAATCCAAGTGGAAGTTCTCACGCCGCGTTTTGCATCATCATGGCCAGAGGAACTGGTCGTACGAGAGATTCCGGTGCATCGACCTGCCGCTGCGCCGCGGAGTGACTGGTCCATGGGACGCTACGTGAAGCACTTAAGTGGATGGCTGAATCAGAATGCCAGCCGATTTGATGTACTGATGGTGGATGCCATTCGGGAAGAGGCAATCGCCGTCACGGAAACGGGCCGAGCACTGGGTGTTCCTGTCGTTCTGCGTTGCAGTGGCTGGGGCGCGGGAAGTGACCATTCCTGGTGGAAATCCAACCGTTCCGCGAAGAAGTGCGGAAACATTGGCAAACTGGCTGATGCCGTCATTGCCAAAAGTGCACTCTGTCACCGCGAACTGATCGCTGAGGGATATCCGACTGAGAAGGTGTATCGGATCAACGAGGGATTCGCTGCATCGCCACCCCGGACGCAGCAGACTCGCCAGGCAACCCGGTCGGCATTGGCGTCCGTCAACGCCGACCTAATCGCATCCGACGATACGCCCGTTCTGCTCTGCGGCTCTCGCATGACTCGCGAAGGTGGTATCAACCTGCTAGTCAAAATCGCCCCACAACTGATCACTCGCTACCCCGACCTGCGGATCTGGTTCATTGGTGACGGACCTTATCGAGACTGGATCTACGAGAGTTTACGGAACGATGGTGTCCGTTCCTCGATTGCCATGCCGGGCTCGTTCTCGGATTTCAGCGACCTGTGTCACGCCGCCGATCTTTTTCTGCAACCAGACGACCATGGGCTGGAGCACTTCCTGCCGACCGCGGTTTCTGCAGAATTACCGATTATCGCGGTCAAAACCCCAGCGACTCAGGCCGTTCTGTGCGGGCCGCCAGCGAGCCCAGACTCGGGGCCCCATGCAGCACGACAGATAGACTCAGCATCCGATTCCCTGATCAACTGGTCCGCGGAATCCACCGTCAAACAGACCCGTCTGGCAGTCCTCCGCGTACTGGATGATGTTGACCAGGCCCGTGCCCGAGCCTCTGATCTGCGTCGAGTGCTACTTCGCTCAAGACCGCAAACTGAAAGCGTCCAGTCGTACATGAACTTGATGGAGACGCTAGTCCGCCAACGGACATCCAGTCCGCCCCCCTCAACCTCGGAGGCCGTTTCATGACGAAGCGTGTCGTCCTGCTGATACCTACCATGGATCGCGGTGGAGCCGAGAAACAACTCTGCCTGCTAGCCCAAAACCTGCCGCGTGACCGCTTTGATGTGCATGTGATCCTGCTCACCAGAGACGGACCCCGAAGCCAGAAACTGCATGATGCAGGCATCCCGGTCACGGTGATTGGGAAACGATTCAAAGCAGATCCTTCAGCCTTCTTTCGTTTACGACGTGAACTGAAGCGACTACAACCAGAAATCGTTCACACCTGGCTATTTGCGGCAAACAGCTTTGGCAGGGCAGCAGCACGCATGGCCAGAGTTCCCCGAATCATCGGAAGTGAACGCTGTGTCGATCCATGGAAAACGGCTGCCCATTTCATGATCGACCGGCAACTGGCAAAGATCAGTGAAACGATCACAACCAATAGCACCGGAGTCCGTGATTTTTATGCCGCTCATGGCATCGCTGCTGAGCGGTTCACACTGATTCCAAACGGCATAGAAACGGCACTGCCAAGTATGCGTTCACGAGACGAAGTTTGCGATTCTCTCGGCGTCGATCCACAGCGGAAACTCATCCTCGCTGTCGGTCGTCTCTGGCCTCAAAAGAGATACCGCGACCTGATCTGGTCGGCTGAACTGCTGGGAACATTACGAGAGGACACCACGCTTGTGATCGTTGGCGATGGTCCCCAGCGTGGAGAGTTGCTAAGGCATCGAGACGCAGTAACAATCCCCACCCACGTTCGCTTTTGCGGACATCGGGATGATGTGCCCGCTCTGCTGCCACACGCCGATGCATTCTGGATCGGAAGCGAGTACGAAGGGCAAAGTAATTCCGTGATTGAAGCGATGCAGTCTGGCGTTCCCGTGGTTGCGTCAGATATCCCCGGAAATCGCGATTTGGTCATCGATCAGGAAACCGGCAGGCTGGTAGAACTTGGGGACACCGCTGACTTTGCCCGCCAGACAAATGAGTTGCTTGACGACCCGACAACAGCGCAGGCGTTGGGAACAAACGCCCGGAACCGAATCGCATCAGAATTCAGTGTTGCCGCCATGGTGCAGCGGCATGCCGCGTTGTACGAACAGACAGCATCCAGAGAACAAGCCTGACGACTCGCGAACTCGACCCGTCGCTAACAAGTTTTACCGTTAAAACCAGCCAATTGCGTAGCTTATGACTCGGGTGCTGCTGCGGTGTCCTCCAGCCGCAAAGCGTAAAACTCTGCAAAAAATGATAAACGTTTCCGCTCGTAACGATCAGGGCATGGGCAGTGGTCTGAATTTCTGACCAAACGCCTAAATTGGCTCAAAACCACGTTGAGAACGAGATTGAGACAGATAGGATCGGTTTCGTGATGGCACATGCAACCACTGACAAATTCGTCGCTGGCAGCATCGGCCTGATGTGAATCTGGAAACCCGTCTGAGGCAATCGAACATGGACACAAGCGAGACCAGCCGACACGCAATCGACGAGGTTGATCTGCTGCTGGCCAACGCCCGGTTGCGAGACGAACTGGAACCGTATCGCGACGAGTCGATTGATGACCCCTCGGTTGCACGGATGTCACTTCGTACCGAAAACGAATATTTGGCTTCAATGCTCGCCTGGGAGCGTGCCCCGGCATTACCCATTGCAAACTGGTTCGCACCTGCAATGGAACTGCCCATTCCCGACTCTCTCGATGACGAGTCATTATCGCAGGTGCTCAGGCAGGCAATCGCCCGTCTCTACTCACAGAAAGTTGTGCTGCGTTTCACGGATCACCTTTCGGATCGGGAACTCTACAAGATCGTTTATCGCGACATTCTTCAGTGTTGTGAGAAAAAGGTCGAACTCCCCGGCAAGTTTCTGGAGTGGCGTTGCATCGAAGACAATGACACTTGGCTCCGATACTACGCAGACGCGATCGAGCGGCGACGTTTTCAGGAAGAGCACGATGTCGACCTGCCCGCCGCGGAAACACCGGGTTACAAGCGGAATCTGCCTGGTTGATCGACTCCGTTTCAGACAGCTTCTTCTTGGAATTGGAACAATCGTCATCTTGGCGATTCACCCAATGCGGTCCCCACATCGGTTCGTTGCACCTGTTAAGAACTCGATTCCCAGATTCCTGACTCCTGCCAGGCTCTTGCGAAACTGAATCCGCTGCACTGCTGTGCCGCCTAGCGTTCTTTGCACCTGACGTCTCCGCCTCTGGCACCGAACGAAACTGCTTTCCGTCATACACGACATAGATCGTATTGGTCTCAGTTCCCAGAGACGCCGGGACGAGAGCGTTTTCGCCCGCGTGACATGTCTCTGGCCCCTCGGTTGTCGCTGGCGACATGTCATCCGGTTTCTGAGAAAAGGACGACAGTGCTTTCTGCCATAGAATACTATTCTGAATAAATTCGTGGCAACCACGACAGCAATGACTCGTGTTATCCCCAGAATCAACTCGGATGCAGCTGCTTTCGACTGGCGGGGTAGCACCACACGCAGACTCAGGTTTTGTCGGGAACCCCAATTCCACGATCAGAGGACCGACACCATCGAACGGAAACGCCGCCTGAGCTTGCACTAAGGTCACGGACACGGCCAATTGCAGTGAATCCAGCAGTCGAAGGAATTCGTTCGGTAACGGCAGCAGCACCGTGGCATCGCTATCGTCTCGCACATCGCAATGATCGAGCATGCCTGCGGGATAGCCGAGGTCCTCAGTCAAAGCAGAGACCAGATCAAACGCCTCGTCGAGGCAACGCAACATCTCGTCGGCACCGCGTATTTGCGGACTGTCCTGCTGCTTTTCCGGCCACCAATTGAATGGATCGTCAGGCTGCTCGAAGTTGAAACTCATCAAACCGTCGGGGCAAAAACAAAGGCACATCAACCGGAACAACCGGTCTGTTGCTGAAACATGGGTTACTCTGGTCGAGCCGGTGACGAGAATTGTTCCAATTTCACCGTTTCTGCGGCAGCCGAGCGAAGGGTCGTGCAGGTTGTACAGATTGCGACGGCAATACCATCGGTAGAACCAGTCAGATCAATCTTCAGTGACCAAGCTGCCCCACCAATTTTGGTTGGGTTTCCAGTCGGGCTCGAGCATCCGAGCGTGAGACTTTTCCAAATTGGCTTTCAGTTCAGTCTGCATCCTCCGGAATTTAGCTTCAGTCTTTGCAGGATCAAAACGCCGATCTGGCTTAGGGAAACGGGCGTTGACGGAAATCAACCAACTTCGCAACTGATCCCACATTTCCCGAGTCCGAACGGGATGCGTCAGGGCAAGATCACTGGTTTCAGCGAGATCAACGCTCAAATCGTACAACTCGTTGCGGCCATCCTCGTAGTAGTGAATCAGCTTCCAGTCGCCGTCTCTGAACAGTGAACTGGGTTCGCCCCCCTGATTATCGTAGTGCGGATAGTGCCAGTAGAGCGGTCGCTCAGCAATCGGGCGCCCCCTTAGCAAGGGTACCAACGAGACTCCATCAACATGCTGCAAGGGTTTTGCTGCAAGTCCACACAGTTCCAGTACTGTCGGATAGAAATCGGCGCCGGTTACGGGCACGTCACACGTTGCCCCGGGCTGGGTCACTGCTGGATAGCGAACATAAAATGGCTCTCGAATGCCGCCTTCCCATTGCCGCCCTTTCCCACCCCTCAAGGGAAGGTTGCTGGTCGCAAAAGCGTCACCGGATGAAACCCCACCGTTGTCACTCGTGAAGATCACGATGGTCGATTCGGTAAGACCGGATTGGTCGAGCGCATCAAGCACGCGACCAACCGCTCGGTCGGTCGTCTCCACCATGCCTGCATAAACCGGGTGATCCTGAACCTGACGTACCGGCAACGTACGATCAACTTTGAAACGAGTTTTTACCGGAGGAAGTTTTGCCGCGGCAGCCTGGTACTTGCCCCACAGTTCCCGAGAGGTCTGGACCGGTGCGTGAACGCTATAAAACGACAACATCGCAAAAAATGGACGCTCTCGGTTATCGCGGATAAAATCTGCTGTTTCGCGTCCGAGCCTCAGCGTCAATGATTCCCCTGCAGGGCCATCCTTCAATTCAGGATTCTTGTAGGGAGAAAAAAAACCACCTGGTGGACTACCTCGGTGATGGCCTCCCACATTCACGTCGTATCCATGGTCCGTCGGCAACGAACCATCGCCTCCCAAATGCCATTTACCTGCAAAGAAAGTGCGATAGCCAGCTTGTTTCATCGCCTCTGCGATCGAAATGTCGTCCGAGGGCAATGCCCTCACGTACTCTGCTGGCAGCAACCGGTCCTCGCGTTGCCAATCCATTCCTGAACGAGCACCAATCCAGTTGGTCACCCCGTGCCGAGCGGTAAACTGCCCCAATTGGATACTGGCCCGCGAAGGACTGCAAACACGACAGGTTGCATAACCCTGGGTAAAACGCATGCCGCCACGTGCAAGCTTGTCAATATTCGGACTGCGATAAAACGTGCTGCCTTCAATCGATAAATCATGTAGCCCCATATCATCCACAAGTATCAACACCACATTGGGACGAACTGGTTCAGCAGAGGTTACATCGATCATCAAGGTGACGACCAGAAACAACAAAAACAAACGCATGAATCACCTATTTCAGGAGACTGAAAAACGAATCGGGTACAGCAATACCGTGAGCTGTTTCGCAGACAGAACCAACAGCACACAGCATCAACCAAAAAGACCGCAGCGCCGATGCGGTCTACAAGTATTCTACCGTGCTGCGAAGAAGCCGTTTGTTCCGCACACACGAACGAGCGAACTCCCAACAATCCATCTGCAATTACCCCTACCGCTGGTGAACCATTCGTAGCACTTCTCGCGCAGCAACACCGGCAGCATCTACGCCGCAGGCTTGCCTCCCCGTTTTCAAACCCTCTTGCTCCGCATCATCGACACCAGGTGCGAGGATGGCGCCAAGGTCGTTTACCAGATTCCGGTCACTTCTTAGCCAACGGCCACGTCCGAGCTTCTCGACGCGACTTGCATTATCGAATTGATCGAATGCCAACGGTCGAATGAGTTGCGGAATCCCGGCAGCCAAGGCCTGAGAGGTCGTACCAATCCCACCGTGATGAACAATCGCCGAACAGTGCGGCAGTAACTGACTGAACGAAACGTACGACAGCGGGCGAACTGTCTCGGGCAGATCCGGAGGAAAATTTTCAGGGAACGTCGACAATAACAAACCGGGCCTGTTGAGTTCCCGGCACGCATTGGCCGCCATTTGAAAGAATGCTCGGCAGTGGTGGTGAGCTGTCCCCGAGGTGAACACAATCGGCTGATCCTGTGGCGGCGAGAAATCGTTCAGGCAGTGATCCTGCAGGGGAAACCCACAATGCACCAGCCGAGGTGCAAAGGACGCCGTTGCAGGTGCAAACCACTCTGGATACATGGCCAGAATTCGATCGGGTGAATGCCACCATTGGTTCAGTGGCCGTCGTATCGCCTTGAGCCCATAAGAGGATCTCATCCGGTTGATTGGACCTCGTATCATCGGATCAACGGCGAGCGTGTCGATCAGCCAGTAGGTCGCACTGATCAAGCACTGAGGGCGTGAAAACTCAAACCACCATCCTGACAGCCGCGGAGGGTCCTGAAGCGTCCGCAGAATGACCGGCTGTAAGTGAACGCTGGCCAGCGGCGTTTCGGGGTGCGCATCTCGAAAGACACGTGACGCCAGGTCCAGTGGATGCGAAACCAGAACCGTTTCCCCAGGAACGTGATAACGATGGATGACTTCCTGGTGACGCTCAAGAAACTCGGAAACCACCGAGCGAAAGACCTGCAACGGCCCACGTATAGGCTTCCAAACATTAGGATCGCCGAGCGTTTCGGTGAACTTATCGCGGCCAATCAACGACTCGACTTGAAGCCCCGCTTGCTCGGCCACCTCGGCATACGGCTCGGCCAAAGAGATCACCACCTCGTGTCCATCCTCTAGAAGACGACGACCAATCGCAATCATTGGATTCACATCGCCGCGTGAACCTGGTGCCGAGAGAATCGCTCGCAAAGCTACCGCTCGATATTGTATTCGGTGATTTTACGGTAGGCCGTCGCTCGACTGACCCCCAGTAGCCTCGCTGCTTCGGGAACATTTCCACTGGTCCGCCTCAACGCTTTCAAAATGAGCCGCTGCTCCCATTCGTCAATGCGGAGCGTATCAAGACGGCTGATGCCGGCATCCCGCAAACCCAAGTCATCAACTTCAATGTTCGGCTCATCAGCCATGACGACAGCGCTATCAATCACGTTCCGCAATTGCCGAACGTTGCCTGGCCAAGCGTACTGTCGCAGATGTTCGCGAGCCGCATCTGACACGCCCAAACTGGCACGACCATGTTGCATGGAAAAATGTTCCAAAAAATGATCCATTAACAAATCGATGTCCCCGTCACGCTCTCGCAAGGGCGGGACGAACAACTCAAACACGCTCAAACGGTAGAACAGGTCCTCGCGAAACTTTCGTTCCCTCACAAACTCGGCAAGATCACGATTGGTCGCCGCGATGACACGAACATCAACCAACACCTCTTCAGTCGCTCCCACGGGCAGAAACGGGTGCCCCTCAAGAATACGTAATAGTTTTGCCTGTCCCTCGAGTGTCAACTCACCGATCTCGTCAAGAAACAGCGTGCCCGTGTGCGACTGCTGGAACCACCCAATGTGGTCATTGTCTGCGCCGGTGAATGCACCCTTGCGATGCCCGAACAACTGGCTCTCCATTAGATCTCGAGGAATGGCAGCGCAGTTGACGGTCAACATGGGCCTGCTAGCACGTTGACTTGAACGATGAACGGCGCGAGCGACCAGTTCCTTTCCCGCTCCGCTCTCTCCTCGAATCAACACCGAACCACTAGCATTGCCCACTCTGCGAATCTTCGCTTTCAACTTGTTCATGCTCGCACTTTGGCCGATCAGTTCATCTGTATCGGCATTCCGTGCAGCAATACGCTGCTTCTCGGCCAGCAAAGAACCCCGTTCGAAAGCGCGACCCAAACCAACAGCCAGCAAGCGGCCCGCAGCGACAGCCAATTCAAAATGACTGGAGTCGTAAGTGGGGTGTTCGCGATAGAGGTGCAACACACCCAAGTTGTTACCACCGCTTTCCAGCGGTACATAAATGACATCTGACCAATGATCCTCCTCCGACATGCCGGGATTCCCGCGCCGAGCTTCCTCGTTGATCCAGATCGCCTCACCGTCTCGCAAAACACGCCGGACCAGTGTCTTACTCAGACTGATCGAATCAGCCTGATCAGCCGGTTGGACGCGTTGCGGCTTCATCCGACCATCGCCGGAATCAAACGACATCCCAACCACGTCCGAACCAGTTCTGTTCCTGAGAAGTTCAATGACAGTATCAATCACTGCTTCGGGATTCTCGTTCTTCAGCAGATTGAGGCTCAGCGCATAAAGATCAATCAGGTGCCCCGCTGAGGCGACGTCTGCAATGGGATCATCCAATTCCAGACGCCAGGTGCCGGTCGTGTGTACCTCTTTGGTCTGGGTGTCCGTTGGCGGTCCCTCATCCGACGCTTCCAAATCTGGTTCGACCAATTGCATGTCGGTACTGCCAATGGTCACCAGACTTTTGTCCAGCAGTCTCGCATGATCGGTCTTCTGACCGTTGACGTGAGTTCCATTCCGACTACTGGTATCCCGCAGGTGCCAATTACCATCTTCAAAATAGACGACCGCATGGAAACGCGAACCCACCGGATCTGTCAGCATGATGTCGCAACTCGAACCGCGGCCTATGTGCAACGGCCGAGAGGGATCCAACGGGAACTGCTTTCCCTTTTCAGGACCGCTGCGTACTGACAAATATGCCACCATGGTGGATTTAAACCCGAGGTTAACAGTTCAAGGTTCTGTTCTTTTCGTCAATCATTTACGCCAAAGCCGAGGCTGGCCGTAAAATGCATACTGCAAAAAAACACTTGCTTGGATCAAAAAAAACTACGCAAGCCCTTTCAGTGAAATGACTTCCGTAAAAACGGATGCCACTAAAAATGGCACATATCGCAAGAAATCTAAGTTCCCTTGTCTCATTTTAAGGCGCAGCAACTGAACATGCGATGGCGGAGGCTGGATATTATGTCAATCTAAGGCAATTGCTCCTCCCCAAACGGCCCCTCCGTCAGATCCCTAACTTGTTTGTCAGCCACTCCCAAGCTGCGCCGCAACAGCCACCTCAGGAATGGGCTTGTCACCGGCGACTTCACCGGCGACTTCACCG
>JAPKCI010000343.1 GCA_028823035.1 Rubripirellula sp. | reverse complement strand
CACCAACAGACCACGCCAACGGAGAAAACGATCGATTCCGGTTCGATCCATCTCACTGACAAACTTGTGCCGCAATTGCTACTGAAATTCATTTACCCGATTCCGCCGACTCACGTTCGTAATATCCTCGAATTTCATCAAGATCAACTTCGACGGGTGGCATTTTCGGGTCCATTTTTTTCAACGTATCCCGCACAATTCCCGCGACAGCCGCATCCCGATACCACTTATTGTCGGCTGGGATAACAAACCATGGCGAATTTTTGTCGTTGCACTTCATCATGACGTCTTCATACGCTTCGCAGTAGTCGTCCCATCTTTCTCGGACGGTATAGTCAGCGACATTCAATTTCCAATGTTTCTCAGGATTGTCGATCCGCTTTTTGAATCTCTGGAGTTGCTCTTGCTTGCTGATGTGCAGGTAAAACTTTAGAATGGTGGTCCCACTGGAAATCAGATTCTTTTCAAAGCCATTGATAATCTCATAGCGTTGACTCCAAACCTTCTTCGGTACCAGATCTTCGACCCGCACGATCAACACATCCTCATAATGAGACCGATTGAACACCGCAACCTGTCCCTTTGCAGGCGTGCAACGGTGGACCCGCCACAGAAAATCGTGATCCAGTTCTTCCTTGGACGGTGACTTGAATGGATAGGTCCGACAACCTTGCGGGTTCATCTGCCCCAGGACCTTGCGAATCAACCCATCCTTGCCTGCTGCGTCAGGTGCCTGTAGCACGATCAACAAAGCATGCTTCCGCTCCACGAATAGTCGGTACTGCAGGTCGCGTATTTCCTCATTCATGTCCGCGGTGAATTTTTTCGCATCCTGTTTATCAGAAAACGGTCCACTGCAGCGTGGTTCCCTGTCTGCGAGGCGAACAGTTTGGCCCGGCTTGACTTGATGTTCGCGAATAAAGTTCATGTGGGTGGTTCCGGTCAGGAAGAGTGATTCCAAAAGACGAGTCAGACTGGTGGACGTTTTCAGCTTAGTCGATGATCGTGCCCTCAACAGAGATCAAATCAGGCAGGCACCACCGCCGCATCAGTATCTGAACTCCAGAACGATTTGGTAGCGTGCAGCCGACGTTTATGGTAAACCGGCGCTGCTGCGGGATGGTGAATGAGGCAATCGAGAAGAAAGGCGACGCAACTTTGCACGTGATGGTAACCGGATGCGGCGGGTTTCTCGGCAGCGAAATCGTCCGACAACTGCTCGACAGAGGTGATCAGGTCACCGGAATTTCACGGGGGCAATACCCCGAATTGGTTCAGCGTGGCATGAAGCATTGCCGTGGTGACCTGACCGATCGCGAATTTGTAGACACCGTGATGCGTGACGCTGACTCTGTGGTGCACACCGCTGCTGTCGCCGGAGTCTGGGGTCCGTGGCAGCACTTTTATTCGATCAACAAACTTGCCACGGATCATGTGCTGGCGGCCTGCCGTTCAAACCAGATTCCTCAACTCGTGTTCACCAGCAGTCCCAGTGTGACCTTTGACGGGGGCCACCAACGAGGTGTGGACGAATCGGCGCCTTATTCGAGTCGATGGCTCTGCCACTATCCGCACACCAAGGCTTTGGCGGAACAAGCGGTATTGGCGGCTCATATCCCTGGAACGCTGGCCACTCTGGCCTTGCGGCCTCACCTGATCTGGGGCGAGGACGACCCGCACATTTTGCCAAGAATGTTGGACCGAGCCAGATCTGGTCGCCTCAGAATTGTGGGTGATGGAACAAATCAGCTGGATACGGTCCACGTGGTCAACGCGGCGGCTTCCCATTTGGACGCGATCGATGCCTTGGCAAACGTCCCCGAGCAGGCCGGCGGGCGGGCCTATTTCATCGCCCAAGACGAACCCGTGAACTGCTGGGATTGGATTCGAGAGATTTGCGAGTTGGGATCAGCCCCCCCGCCTACCAAACGCATCTCATTTTCGGCGGCTTACCGAATGGGGGGCGTTCTGGAGGCGGGATACCGCCTAACCGGACGCCAAAGCGAACCACCAATGACGCGCTTTGTCGCGGCACAACTTGCTCGAGACCATTATTTTGACATCAAATCGGCAAGAGAACGGCTCGGGTTTCGCGTTCGGATCACGATGGACGAGGGATTGGAACGGCTTCGTAAAGCGTGGAAAGAACGGAGATAACTCATTTCCAACCGTTTTTTACGCTGTTTCCCGGACATCTACAGCCAGTTTCAGAATTCTCGGGCGTTGTCAATTTTGTCTCCGATTGTTAGCCTTTTCTGAGATGGTTGTGGTCGGGTTGGACGCCTGACGGTTCCGTCATTGCCCGAGTGAATTTGCTTATCGGGCGTCCCTTCTCCAAGATTCTGATTACTGTGATCGCCCCTCATCGTGCCTCCGAACTGCCGGACGACCAGCGAATCGTCATCACTGGCGTGGGTCTCACTGCGCCCAACGGAAACGATTGGACCAGTTTCCGCGAAGCACTGCTCGAGAAGCGGAGTGGTGTCCAACCTTATGAAATCCGGTACTTCGGCAAAACGTTGGCCGGGATCTGCAATTTCGACACCAATCGCTACCAGAAGAAGAAAGAGGTCCGTCGCGGCACTCGTGCTGGCAGCGTCGGCGTTTATTCGGCGAACGAAGCAATCAAGCATTCCGGCATCGACTGGGACAACACCGATCGCTCACGTGTCGGCATCTATGTTGGTGTCACCGAACATGGGAATGTCGAAACCGAAAACGAAATCTATGTGATCAAGGGATTCGATTACGACACCAGTTGCTGGTCACATCACCACAATCCACGTACAGTGGCAAATAATCCTGCCGGTGAAATTGCCCTGAACATGGGCATCACGGGACCACACTACACCATCGGTGCCGCCTGTGCCGCAGGCAACGCAGGTATCATTCAGGGCGCCCAGATGTTGCGACTCAACGAGTGTGACGTGGCGATCGCTGGTGGTACCAGCGAGAGCATCCACACCTTTGGTATTTTCGCCAGCTTCAGTAGCCAAAACGCATTGGCTAGCCACGATGACCCAGCCCGGGCATCTCGCCCCTTTGATGTTGATCGCAACGGAATCGTGGTGGCCGAAGGCGGTTGCCTGTATGTTCTCGAACGGCTGATCGACGCCAAGGCCCGCAATGCCGAAATCCATGGCGAACTGGTCGGATACGCGATGAACACCGATGCCACCGATTTTGTCCTGCCAAATCCCGAACGCCAGGCCCAATGCCTTCAGATGGCATTGAAGAAAGCTGGGCTTGAGGCCAATCAGATCGATGTGGTTAGCACCCATGCCACCGGCACGAGTAGCGGCGATTTCCAGGAGTGCAAAGCCCTTCGATCAGTCTTCGGCAACTGCACCAACACCCGTATCAACAACACGAAAAGCTACATCGGACATGCGATGGGCGCCGCGGGTTCTCTTGAACTCGCTGGTAACCTATCGTCTTTCCGAGACGGGATCGTACACCCCACGATCAATGTCGATGAACTCGACCCCGACTGCGCTATTCCCGGGCTGGTTCTCAACGAACCACAGGAAGGCAAGCAGGTTGATTTCGTCCTCAATAACTCATTCGGCATGCTGGGCATCAACTCAGTCGTGATCATCGGTCGCGTCTAAGCCTGCTCAATCCCGCGTTTCGTGGGCATCCACCTTGTTACAAAACCAGATAACCAAACACAACTACAAACCATTTAACTGACTTTCCAACGACAGACCGCCTGCAGTTGCGTTGGAGTCAGGTAATTTTACCGGAGCCATTGAATCGATGACCCCTGCCGAAATCCGCGACGAAATCATTGATATCCTCGAAGATATCTCACCTGACGAGGACCTCGACAATCTGGAGGATGAGAAGGCTTTCCGCGAACAGCTGGAGCTCGACAGCATGGATTTTCTGGATATCGTCATGGAACTGCGGAAACGACATCGCGTTCAAATTCCGGAAGAAGACTACGGCAATCTTGCCAGCATGCACTCAACGGTGACTTATCTTGAGCCCAAGATGAAAGACATCGTTAAGTCTTAGGGCAACCGCCCGAGTCATCCCAATCCACCCGTCAACATTCGTCGACGAAACAAGCCAAAGTTTTCGGTGTATCTCACCCCAGATTGCCAACCAGCTTAACGCTGGCATTGGCAACATGTATCGCTGTCTTCCCGAGGACAATTACGTCTACGGCACACCAAATGCTCTGCAGCTAGATGAGCGTTGCCGGTTCAACACGGCTGCATTTTCCAGGGCCGAATCTGGGACATTTTTGTCTTGGACTGTGGCAGTCCGGCTCAACATGAGCGTCTTGACCACTGCGTTCGTCGTCCTCGCTTCGGACAACCGAGTGTCATCACATCGACGCCGGGGTGTCGTCAAAACGAACTCACTCTCCGCGTCATGCACAGGCTCCGAGTTCAAGAATAACTACTTGATCTATCGGCATATTTCTGTCTGTAAGCAAAGAACGGCATTCACCACCGTCAATTGGCATGCTGTTCGCAATTCCATCGTGGTGACCCAATGCTGCGGGCGACTGTCGGCCCGCCAATGAATCCCATGTCGCCAACCGAGGCCATTATTACCATGTACACCCTCTTCAAATGGATCGCCGCCCCAATGCTCGCAGTAGGCTTGATGGCCATCACTGATACCCCAACAGCCGAAGCTCAGGGTTTCTCGTTCGGAACCCGGGGCCTGAGCATTCAGTTTGGCAGCCGCTATCCGTCGTATTACACACGTGCGCCGCGTAGCTACCAACGGTACAACAGCCATCGGTATCATTACCAAAGTCCATTCCGCCACCACACTGGTCACTACGACTATCACCCCACCGAAATCTATCGGCACAACAACCATTACGATGTGGTACCAGGTCACTTCGACTACCACGACGGCCCGCACTATCGTTCGTTTGGTCACCATTAGAGAGACCGATCACAACGATCAGCCGGATAATCGAGCTCAGCCGCATCGAACCTCCCAAATTCGACGCGGCTTTTTTGCTGCGCGATCAGCCTTGAATTAGTCTGAGAATGATTCGGCCCTCAGGTCATGGGCCCCGAGAACTACCCCAGCAATTGACAGGTCGCATTCGATGAATTCGGTAAAACTGAAGTTAGCTTTCGTTGTTACGCTTTTGGTGTCGTTCGTTGCAGCATCCTCATCACTCTCTGCTGCGTCACCAACCGGCAAATGGCGTGGTTCGTGGACCAGCCAATCCACCGGTCACAGTGGGCCTTTGAAAGCTCATGTGCGAAAAATCGACCAAGATACCTACCGAGCTCTGTTCGTCGGACGTTTCGCTGGCGTTATTCCCTTTGCCTATCCGGCCAAATTGGATCGCGTTTCGGGCACCAGCAATCAGTACACGTCGAGCCAGCGATTACCGCTGCTAGGGACTTACCGTATGGATGCAACAGTCAGCAGCAACCGTATCCGTGCGAACTTTCGTGGTGGACGAGACAGCGGAACATTTAATCTGGCCCGATAACCACCCCTGGGGTGTTTGCACTGCAACGGAAATCGCGTGCAATGGCAATGAGAGCGACACTTCCAATCTGGAGCTTGCACGAGCTTTGGTGCTCCAGAACTGCGGCCAACGCTATCACTGGACCGCAGCAGCCCGTCCGCAGACATTTTTTGCCGACGCGGTTCTAATTCACCCTTGGCAGCCGGGAAAACGGGCAACGGATTTGCCTCTCAATTTTTGGTCCCCCGCTTCGCCACGCTAAAGCCAGCCCGCCACCACTTTGCTAGACTGTAGACTGGATCAAAGCGGTAGTTTGCAGCCTACAGTCAGGCCGCCCTCTACCCTTCTACCCTTCTACCCTTCTACCCTTCTGCCCCTTCCACCCCCTACCC
>JAPKCI010000085.1 GCA_028823035.1 Rubripirellula sp. | reverse complement strand
CCAGGGCACCATTACCAGGGCACCATTACCAGGGCACCATTACCAGGGCACCATTACCAGGGCACCATTGGGTCTGAGCCGTAGTGAACCGTCGCAGGGTCAAACGCCATTCGGGGAAGTGACCTGATGGGCCAATATCCTACCCTTCATCCGAACGCTGGCTTCGCGGTAACACTTGGACGCAGGAAGGGATGCGATTTGCGAGCTTGCAAGCGTGGTTACAGCATGGGCTGAGCCCTGATTTAGGTGGAAATGAACTCGGAGTGGGTTGGGAGAGTGGACAGACTGCGACAATGTAGCTTTGGGATCCTGATTGTCAGCTGTCGTCAAGTGATTGAAGAGGTTGTAAGTTGAAAATGTCTCGAGTTCTCGTCTGCGGCGCCACAGGTTACGTCGGAGGCCGTTTGGTACCGCGGTTGTTGGAAGAGGGCCTGCAGGTTCGCTGCCTGGTAAGAAGCCCTGAGAAGATGAGTGACTTCGAGTGTCGCGATCATCCCAATCTGACGATCATTCAGGGAACCCTGGATGATGAGGATTCGATCCGTGATGCGGCTTCGGATGTCGATGTGGCTTACTATCTCGTGCATGCCATGATTAGTGCGGGTGACGACTACGATTTTCGTGACCGCGAATTAGCGAATAATTTCATTCGCGGCCTGAAGGGATCGACGTGCCAGCGGATCATTTATCTCGGCGGTCTGGGGGAAATGGGGCCTGATCTCAGCAAGCATCTGCTGAGTCGCCGCGAAGTAGCAGAAATCCTGCAGTCGAGCGAGATTCCAACGACGGTGTTTCGAGCTGCCATGATCATCGGATCTGGATCGGCCTCATTCGAAATCCTGCGTTATCTTGTCGATCGATTGCCGATCATGATTACACCCAAATGGGTCAATGTCGAAACACAGCCCATCGCGATACGAGACGTGTTGCGGTATCTCGTGCAGTGTCTCGACGTTTCCGAAACGGTCGGACGCGTGGTTGATATTGGTGGAACTGACGTTCTGACGTATTGCGAAATGATGCAGGTGATGGCAACGGCGAATGGCCTTTCAAAGCGGCTCATTTTGCCGGTTCCCGTGCTCACCCCACGTTTGAGTTCGGGCTGGATCTCATGGGTCACGCCTGTCAATGCGAGAATTGCGAGACCGCTCGCTGAGGGTTTGCGGAACCGTACTGTATGTCGCGATGATATGGCCATCCAATTGATGCCTGGGCCTTTGCGGGGCGTCAAAGAGGCGATTGACGCGGCGTTGGGCAAGCTTGCCGCTGGCGAGATTGAAACACGTTGGTCCACTGCTGGTGAAATGCCAGGAGACCCTTCGTGGTCGGGGGGAACAACGTTTCGCGATGAGCGTTCGTTGGAAGTGAATGCAACTTGTCAGGATGCCTTTCACGCGATTTGCCAGATTGGCGGCAAATATGGGTATTGGGGAGCGGACTGGCTGTGGTCGCTTCGCGGTTGGATGGACAAGTTAGTCGGTGGACCGGGATTGCGGCGTGGACGACGCCATCCTACCGAGATCCGTTTTGGTGAAGCGATCGATTTCTGGCGAGTGAATGGTTATCACCCCTGCGAACTGGTCCGGTTGCATGCTGAAATGAAGTTGCCGGGAAAAGCTGAGCTGGAGTTCCATATCGAACCCGTTTCGGAAGGTCGGTGCAAGGTCCGACAAACTGCCAGATTTCGACCCAAAGGCCTGCTTGGACTCGCGTATTGGTATTCAGTTCTACCGATCCATTGCTTTGTCTTTCCAACAATGTTGAATGGAATCAAAAGGGATGCCGAAGCAATGGCGGGGCAGACTGTCGATACTTGCTTGGCTGAACGCGGGCGTTGAGCTAAAGAAGCAGGGACGAACCGACGTCGAGGATCCCGGTCGCAAAGATGTTTCTCACACTTACTCGGATGCTTTTGCGGAGTTTACGCCGCGTTAAAGTGGGTGATTTCGCGGCAACCTCCGAGGCCTCTGGCGGTCGATGTCCGCTGGAATCCGATCGCCAATGTTGGCATGCAATGGCTTCTAGCAGGATTGCCTGAGTCAAGGTGGATTTAACGGGGTGCCGCATGGCGTGTCTGGTGAAAGTCTGCTCCTTGCGATACAAAGCCACGTCTGCCGCACAAAGCGAACGCTGCGGTACAATCGCAAGGCTTCCGTCAGCTCATTACGATTCCCCGCCTCTCAGGTTGCTTCCATGTCCGATTCGCATCCCGCGACGAACCAATCTTTTTACGATCGCATTAGTCATGCTTACGACTTGATTTCCGATGCCGGGGAACACAAGGCTCGCGAACGGGGAGAACAAGCTCTGAGCGTGATGGAAGGTGAGCGAGTGCTTGAGATTGGGTTTGGGACCGGGAACACCATGATTCACCTCGCGACGGCCGTTGGGGAATCGGGATGCGTCTCTGGAATCGATGTTTCGCCGGGAATGCTGGCCGTGGCGACCAAGAAGTTGGCCGCCAAGGGATTTTCGGGACGGGTTGATTTGTGCGTTGGTGATGCCCGGAAACTGCCCTACGAGGATAACAGCTTTGATGCGGTTTTTGCGAGTTTTACCCTCGAGCTGTTTCCTCCGGAGGATATTCCAGAAGTACTGTCCGAAATTGCCAGGGTGTTGAAACCTGGTGGTCGAATCGGGGTCGTTTCGATGGCGACCGTCAAAGAGGGGCAAACGCCAAGCGAGTTGGAAAAAACTTACATCTGGATGCACGAACACTTCCCCCATATCGTCGATTGTCAACCGATCGATGTCGTGCAACTTGTATCAGATGCTGGTCTCAATGTGCAGCAGGAAATCGAAATGACGATCTGGTCCATGCCTGTGCGTTGTGTGGTCGCAACGGTTGCTTAGACCAACGGCTTGTGTCGGGCACGCCTGACACAAGCAGCTTTGCTGGTTGTAAAGGGACAGCCGCGATTGTTTGCTGAGGCCTTGCCGTGTGACATCCGTTTTGAGTGGACTGGAAAGCGACGGCATGTCTGCCGCTGATCTGAATTTCAGTCTGCGTCAACGGGGATTGGAATGTCTGGTGAAAATGCAGAGCACAGGGTGCTGGTCCCAGTCGCCGCATTGTTTGTTCCCATCCCAGACTTGTTCGTGCACAGAGCTCTGGTCTTCCGGTTCGCTGGAGTGATGCACGAATCTGATCAAAGATGAGGCATTTGGCGTGCCGGGGGATCCTGCTACTTGGCTAACGCAGCGATGGCCCAATTTGAAGCTGCTAAAATCACTGACACGATTAGCACAAGGTATGCCGTTTGGCGAATCCAGACTCCAGCCGGTTGATGAAGGCGAACCCATGTTGCTGGCAGCGTGAGTTGAAACTGGAGGTGGTCTTGAGTTTGAGCCGCACGCGTGACGGAATCCTTGAGAACGGTGTCAGCTTGGCCAAGGGAGTCCGGGGCTTGATCGACAAGGTGGATGGTGGGCGTAAAGTAGGTCCAGGCACTGAAAAGCATCGCAGTGCACAGCCCAATCATTGACGAAAACAGCAGCGTGTGCGTTGAGTAGGGTCCCGGTTGGAGATCGCCGATCGTGATGGAGGGAATTGTTTTCATAGCAAGCATCTGCTCTTGGCGTTGCTGCTCCTCAACGATGGCACTTTCAGCCTGCCGCTGGAATTCGAGCCAGTAGTGATGCTGCTGCTGATGTTGGGCCGCTTCACGAGCCTCTGCCTGGCGTTGCTGGGGCTCGTTGTCGTGATACGACACGGGAAGAATCCCGCTACTCTGCTGGAGCTTCTGTGGTAGTGTGCGGGTAGCGTAGAGTCCAGCCAGTTCGGCGTGCCACTTGCTGAGTGCCAGTTTCGCACTGTGCTCGGGTTTCACCCATTGGCTCAGTTGGTACTCCAGTTCTGCCAGCTTTGGGTCATCCGCCGTCAGCAGGTAAAGTTGCCGCCTGCCGTCGGTTTGGCGAATCTCCACCTCGCGGACGGCAATGCCGGTTGGCCAAAACCAGAGCGACAGGATCGTGGCGGAAAAAAGGATCAGAAGGAAGTCATGGGCTGCCATTTGGCGAGATTTGGCAATCATGCGTCACTCCGAGGGTTCTCTTTATTGAACGGTCCGTGCTGGTCGCTTATCGGATATTATCGCTGCTATCGACCAGTCCATTTATGAGAGTTTGTGGCCATGTTTCACATCAAAATCTGCGGCGTACGCAAGATTACCGACATTCAGGCGGTGTCTCTTGCCGGTGCTGGTGCGATTGGGCTGAATTTTTACCCGCCAAGTTGCCGTTTTGTTGATCCCGAGAAGGCCTCGACTGCCGAGCTTGCGGACAAGGCTGGTGAACTTGGTGTGTTCCGTGTGGGCGTATTCGTAAACGAGCCAGCGGACCGGATCGTTCAGATCACCAATGCGGTCAGCCTCGATGCTGTGCAATTGCATGGGGACGAGCTGCCAGAGATCGTTGAACGTCTGCAGCAGCTCGGGATTTCAAGCCTGATCAGGGCGATCAAGTTACCTGTGGGCCCCCTGTCGGTCGCCGAGATCGAGTCCAGGACGATGCCATGGTCCGACTTGGGGACGCATTTATTGCTCGATGCAGACGGTGGACAAGCTCACGGCGGTACGGGTAAGACCTTGGACTGGACTGGGGTCCAGCAATGGGCAACCAAGTACCCACAGGTTGGATGGACATTGGCGGGCGGATTAGGGCCAGAGAATGTGGCAGCAGCGATTGCTGCCAGCGGTGCCCAGAGCGTCGATACCGCCAGTGGTGTTGAGGCAACACGTGGCTCTAAGTCGGGCTCATTGATACGGCAGTTTGTAGCTGCCTGCGATCCGCTACTCTGCTGAGTTTGACCATCATCAGGCGGCGATCTCTTTGCATGCAAAACCACCGCGATTGCCTGTCAAATTGTCGCACCAAATAGTTGTAAGGCAGCTTGGTTTGGTGGCTGTGGTCATCCGTGGGCGGTTCATATCGGGCCGGTTTGGCTGCGAACCTGCTGTTCGGGGCTTGGAAGGAGCTTGGAAGGAGCTTGAATGCAGCGTGTCGGTTGTTTTTTCAACCCCCTGCTAAAAGCATGAAACCAGTCTATTATGTGTCTTTGGTTGGGATTTGTTTCGGTTACTACTGGAGCGAATGACCTACTACCCGAACGTGCGTTCGGGGGATTGTGAACCAGCGGGAGTCCCCGTGTTGGGTTCTTGGCCCCTTTGACGCGTTTCGTTCATTTAGCCCCCTTTTGAGAAGAGAGAGAAAACGTGTCGCAAGTCGCAACTGACAGGCTTCCATACAAAGTCAAAGACATCAGCTTGGCTGAATTTGGTCGTAAAGAGATCGTCCTCGCCGAGAACGAAATGCCAGGACTCATGGCACTCCGTGCGAAATACGGTGAATCCAAGCCGCTCACGGGGGCCCGCATTGCTGGGTGTCTGCACATGACCATCCAAACAGCCGTTTTGATCGAAACGCTGATCCAGTTGGGTGCAGAGGTGACTTGGAGTAGCTGCAACATTTTCAGCACGCAGGATCACGCCGCGGCCGCCATTGCTGTCACTGGAGTTCCCGTTTACGCCTGGAAGGGCGAAACTGACGAAGAGTTTGATTGGTGCATCGAACAAACGTTGATGTTCCCTTCGGGAAAGCCTTTGAACATGATCTTGGATGATGGTGGTGACCTGACGGCGATGGTCCACGATCGCTTCCCAGAGTTGCTCACCGATATCTACGGTGTCAGTGAAGAGACGACTGCTGGCATCCACCGGCTGGAAGTGCTCAACAAATCAGGTGCGTTGAAGGTTCCAGCGATCAACGTCAACGACAGTGCCACAAAGAGCAAGTTTGATAACTTGTACGGGTGCCGAGAGTCACTGGCAGACGGTGTGAAACGGGCAACCGACGTGATGTTGGCGGGTAAAGTCGCCGTTGTTTGTGGTTACGGCGACGTCGGAAAAGGTTGTGCGGCAAGCCTGAAAAGCTATGGCTGCCGAGTGATTGTGACCGAAATTGACCCGATTAATGCATTGCAAGCTGCCATGGAGGGTTTTGAAGTCGTCACCATGGAAGACGCCTGCAAGGAAGGGCGACTGTTTGTCACTACCACCGGAAACAAGGACATCATCCTCGGACATCACATCAAAGAGATGCCAAACGATGCCATCCTTTGCAACATTGGCCACTTTGATACTGAAATCGACATTGCCTGGCTCGAGCAGCAAGTGGCTGATGGAACCACGTCAAAAGACGAGATCAAGGCAGCCGACATTGGTGCTGTTGATCGATACACGTTCAACGACACTGGTCGCAGCGTGATCATTCTGGCCAAGGGCCGTCTGGTGAATCTCGGTTGTGCAACCGGACACCCCAGTTTTGTGATGAGTACCTCGTTCACAAATCAGGTGCTTGCTCAAATGGAATTGTGGAACAATCGTGAGTTCTCTCATTACGCAGTGGAAGTTCACATGTTGCCCAAAAAATTGGACGAGGAAGTCGCCCGGCTTCACTTGGATCAATTGGGTGTGAAGTTGACCGTCCTGAGTCAGGAGCAGGCCGACTATATGGGAATTCCTGTCGACGGGCCTTACAAGCCTGACCACTATCGCTACTAGGACGCCGTGCGTCGCCGCAGCATGAAGAGTTGCGTGGGACGAAAATTACCCAAGCGAAACCCGTCCGCCATTTGGTAGTCGGGTTTTTTTGTGTCCGCTCAGCAGGGGCGGCAGGCCAACAGCAGAGCAGGGATGCAGGGTCGGATGAATTTGCCAAATCTAAGAGTTTGCCGGCTGAAAGCGAACTCGGGGCGTGGGGATCAGCAGCAAGATTTGTGAAAATCAGTGGCGTGATGGATTCGCTGCAGGCACTCCGGGTGCAGTTTGTTCGTGGCTTCGACCGGGTAGAGAAGACCTTCGGAAAACGAGAGGTTCGTGATGGTTCAAACCATTCAGCTAGGGGCATCTGCATGACCACTCCGCGCGACGCCATCTTTGCTTTAACATTTCAGCGTCGTGACTTCTGTTGTTAATCTTGAATCAAAATTGATTGTCCCTCAAAAATGCCACAAACTGCCCCGTTTGCCGCGCTGCGATATGATCTCGAACATGTTGGAAATCTTTCGAACGTGATCGCGCCGCCCTATGATGTGATTGATCCGCAACTGCAAGATGAACTTTACAAGCGGCATCCGGCAAATGTGATACGCATCATTCTGAACCGACAGGAGCCTGGTGATGACGCAGATCAGAAGTACCAGCGGGCTGCAAAGTTTGTTGAGCAGTGGAAAAGTGAAGGGGTTCTGAAGCAGGAAGAAAAACCTGCCTATTACGTCTACCATCAGCAGTTTGAGCACGATGGCAAAGTGATTAATCGCCGCGGCTTCATGGGGCGGGTTCGGTTGCAGACGTTTGGCGAAGGCAATATCTATCCACACGAAGAGACTCACCCCAAGGCCAAGGTGGATCGTTTGAAGCTGACGACGGCCACGAAGCAAAACAACAGTCAGATTTTTGGACTTTATCCGGACCCTGAAAATCAAGCGATCAGTTTGTTGGATGCGGCAACCGAGGGCGTCGAAGCAATTGAGTCCACGGATCATCTCGGCGTGAAGCATGTCTTGTGGCCAGTCACTGACGAAGCTGTTCTCTCGAGAGTGAGCGAGTTGATGGAGGACCGGCCAATGTTTGTTGCTGACGGGCATCATCGCTACGAGACCGCTTGCAACTACCGAGATCAAGTCATTGCTGAGGCCGGTGGGATCGCGGAGGACCATCCTGCCAATTTTGTGATGACCATGCTGGTTGGAATGAGTGATCCAGGCATGATTGTGCTGCCGACGCACCGATTGTTGCGTGGGACGCCAAACTTCACTTCGGCTGAAATTGTCCAAAAACTCGAGGGCGCGTTTAAGTGCGAGGTGATGGAGGCGGGGCTTGATGCTGCCGAGCAGGTTTGGGGAACCATGGAATCCGCAGACGATCAAAGCCTGATTGGCCTGTACGCCGTCGGAGACAGTCGATGGGTGCTTTGCAAAGCAGAAGATGGTGCCAAAAGTCGCATTCGGGAATTAGCAGAATCGCAAAGTGACGATTGGTGTGGGCTGGGCGTAAGCTTACTGCACCGGTTGGTGATCGACGAATTGTTGGGCTGCAAGGGGCACCCCAAGCCGACCTACGTCCATGAAGTCAGTGAGTTAGTGGAGGGAATCCGAGGTGAAGGCAGCCAGGCGGAAAGTGATAGCGACGAACCCTATACGCTGGCGGCACTGGTCATGCCTGCCAAGCTTGAGCATGTGGAAGCAATCAGCCTGCACAAAGAACGAATGCCAGCCAAAAGCACGTACTTTTACCCCAAGCTTTTAAGCGGTCTGACCTTCAATCCGCTTTCCTAGCCAGCCAGGTGATGGTCGCAGGGCCGGGCGTTCTGAATGTCCGTTAGGGGGCAGCCAATGCTGCCCGGCCTAGCCAGAGGGTAACGGGGGATCGCCGCCTGCAGGTGACGCAGGCCAGGGCCTCGAGTCACCTCTGTGGGGGATCAGTGTGCGGCGATTGACTTCCCTTCTAAAACGTCGGAGTCAGGCTTTGCCGAACTGAAAATCGTTGCTTTTAGCGACTTTCTTTGTGTCAAGGTCAGTTTCTTGTGAAACCAGTCTTGTTTCACCGAACTGAATTCTCCTATTTTCCAAACTCAGGATCGGTTCTTGGGGAGCCGGCATTTGTTCGCTTTCACAATCGAGAGCAACCCTCGTGGGAAGGATTCTTTGCGTGGTAAACCAGAAGGGAGGCGTGGGAAAGACAACCACGGCCGTCAATCTTTCTGCTGCCCTCGCCCTGTCTGGTCAGCGAACGCTGCTCTTGGACATGGATCCTCAATGCAATGCTACGACTTCCCTTGGGTTGGAGCCTGCAGAGGGACACGCACTGGTTAGCGATGCAGCACTGAAAGCTAGCATTGTCGAGACGGGCCAGCGTGGTTTCTCGATGGTTCCTGGCAGCAGGACCTTTCATGACATAGATAAGTTAGCCGGGGGCGGCGACCGGGAATCGGGGAGAGTTCGTCGGCATCTTGATGATGCGATGGGCCAATATGAATTCATTTTGATCGATTGTCCGCCCAGTGTCGGTGAGCTGACGCAGACCGCCTTGGCGGCCAGCACAGAGGTTCTGATGCCGATCCAGTGCGAGTATTTCGCGATGGAAGGGCTGACACAACTGATTCAGACGATCAAACGCGTGATTATCGCTACTGACGGTCGGCTGACCTTTGGAGGGATCTTGTTGACGATGTACGATCCCACCCTCGAACTTACACGCGAGGTTGACGAGGAAGTAAGAGACTTCTTCGGTGATATCGTATTTGATAGCGTCGTGCCACGGGATGTTTCGCTGAGCGAAGCACCGAGTCATGGCCAGACCGTGTTTGGATACGCGCCCCGCTCACGCGGTGCGTTCGCTTATACCCAGCTATGCATGGAGGTGCTTCAGCGTGACTAGTACTGCAACGACAAAAGATCGGCGTTTAGGTAAGGGGCTTGCCGCGTTGCTCGGGACGCCGCTGGACGGTGAAGGGAATCCAGTCGAGGGCGCTCGCGGAGTCGAAACCCTTGAGTTGTCGGTTGACGAAATCGAGAACAATCCATTTCAGCCGCGTCGTGAGTTCAACCATGACGAAATAGCTTCACTCGCTGAAAGTATCAAAAACCACCAGCAATTACAGCCAATTCTTGTCCGAGTTGTGGATGGGCGTTATCAGCTGATTAGCGGTGAGCGACGTTTGCGGGCCACCGTGCATGCCGGGTTGAGTCGGATTCGGGCGGAAGTTCGCGAAGCAGACGATCGACTGGTTGCCGAGCTGGCGATCATTGAGAATCTGCAGCGAAAGGATCTCAACCCAATTGAGAAGGCGATGTCTTTTCGGCGGTATATCCAAGAACATAAATGCAAGCAAGACGATCTTGCTCGCCGGCTCAGCATTGACCGTAGCACGATCGCCAATCTGATGCGGCTATTGGAATTGCCACAGCAAATCCTTGATTGGTTGACAGCGGGTGAGTTGAGTGCTGGCCATGCCCGAGCTTTGCTCCCCATTGGTGACGAGGCGATTCAGCTCCGCGCCGGCTCAAAAATTATCGAGGAGCGTTGGAGCGTCCGGGCGACGGAGAGCTACGTTTCGGGATTGCTCAAGTCAGAAGAAGATACTGAGACTGGTCGCAAAATTGTCAACGCAACGCGTCAGAAGCGTCGGCAGGTATCCCCGCATATCGAGGCCATGCAGCAAGAGATGCGGATGGTCTTTGGGACCAAGGTTGAGATTAAGAGCTCGGCCCGTGGCAGAGGGAAAATCACCATTCACTTTACCGATGTTGAGGAATTTGATCGGCTTCGAGAGGTTCTCACGACTGGTTCACGACCCCAGTTGCGGATTGCCGGCTGAGTTTCCCGCTGTTTCACGGATGGTTGGCAGGTAGCTGGCTTGTGAGATGAAGGTAGATGCAAACCCGGGGTTTCTCAGGGTTTCCTAGGGTTTCCTAGGGTTTCCTAGGGTTTCCTAGGGTTTCCTAGGGTTTCCCAAGGTTTTTTCAGGTTCGGTTCTTTGTTCAGCAGTGCCGATGGGTGGCGTGAGATTTCTGAGGCTCAAATGGCGATGCCTCGTTCGTAGGTTAGTGCCGAACAGTGGATCGAGACGGTGCGTAGAATGGGCTCAGCCTATTTATCCACCGCGTCGAACCTCTCCAACTACATGCCTGTTGGCCACGCCCGATTCGAAAGCACGAGAGGCGATTACTTCGTCGGTGATGAAGTGGATCGCTTTTCATTGCCGTTGTTTCGATTGTTTCGGACGCGGATCTGTCTTTCTTACAGTGTGTTGGTTGCGTTGGCGGTTCTTGTCGGCGTTGTGGTCAACGTGTCGCGTCAGCCAGGCAATTCGGATCTTCCCCGGGTAGCGCTGTTCGCCACAATCTGCTGGGTCTCGGGCTGGCTGGTTCAGTTGCTTGCCTATGGGGGCGTGGCTTACACCAGTGGCGTTCGGTTGGATCATTTGACGGTCGGCGTTCTGGGGGTCGAATCGGTACCCCGTCGTTGGTCAGGACGCATCGCATTCCTGGCTTCTTTGTCGGCCGTGATGGGGGTAGTGTTCTTGGGGTGTTTTTACAGGCTGGTGGATGGCGGATTTCAGGTCCCTACCATCGAGTTCACCACGGACCCGATCTGGCAGTTGTCAAGCATTGGTTTGGGCGAGGTGAGTTCTGTTTGGCGGACGGCAAGTTGGCTTTGTTTCATTCAGGTGATTGGTCAGATGTGCTCGTTGCCCCGGACGTTGGGGCGACAGATGTTGGCATCATCGGTCAGTATTTTCGGTAGGAAACTGGGCGTTGTTAGCCAAGTCAGATTGTTCAGGTTGGCACTCGACTCAATGGCGTTTTGCACGCTTGGGTTTGCCATCTGGCTGATGACGGCACAGCAGGATGTTTCGGGAGCGGGCTGGCCTCTTTTCATGGGGCTCGCTGTCCTACTTTGGCTTTCATCTCGGCATTCGGATACTTTGCGGACGCTGGAAGCGATGGACTTTGCGGGGCAGACGGCGGACGCGTCGCAAAGCAATCGTTTATGGAGTTCTGTGGCAGAGCGTTTGCGTTGCTGGCGGGACGTACGTCGTGTTCGTCGTGCGCATCGGATGGAACAGGGTGAGGCGGTCGAGGCACAACGCGTGGACGAAATCCTGAATCGTTTGCACAGCGAGGGAATCGGTGCTCTGAATGACGAGGATCGTCGTCTTCTTGAACGTGTGAGTGAGAATCTCCGGAAACAGCGTCAAGCGGAATCTGATGAGATGGACGCCACTTCGTGAGGATTGCGATGCAATCAGGGCTTTCGGAGCGGCCAGACACCGCATGAAGCAGACACCGCATGAAGCAGACACCGCATGAAGCAGACACCGCATGAAGCTGGCACCGCATGAAGCTGGCACCGCATGAAGCAGACACCGCGTGAGGCTGGCACCGCAACTGCGTGAAAAGCTCAAGACTGCGGCACACAGCGGTCTGCGGAGTGATTAAACTCTTGTTTCAGATCGCCGCTCGATCCTCGTTGGCTCTGTTAGTCCTGCGCAGCTTGGGTGTTATCCGTCGTTCTTGCGGTCTTTGGCCTGTCTTTACAGCTCTGGTTGAGGTTTGGGATGCGAAGTTTGCTTCTTGCTGTCGGCTTGTTGATGTTTCATGTCGGGGGCGTCAACGGGGTGCTTCACGCCTCACCACAGGAATCAGCGGCGTCGACCGATGTAGCTGCAGGGCAATCTGCCAGCGATGACTCATCCAATGCGGAAACTGCACCGTCAGATAGGAAGCCGGTTGCAGCTGCCTCGGATGACCCGGCTGCCAGTACGAGCGAGCCAGTTGCGAGTGACCCCGCCACTAACGCGACTGCCACTAACGCGACTGCCACTAACGCGACCGCCACTAACGCGACCGCCACTAACGCGACCGCCACTAACGCGACTGTGGTTACCAGTTACGCGCCGGTTGTGTTGTTGGTCGTAGGGATCGTGTCTGTGTTGGGCATGATCATTGGTCTCAAACTCAATGCCTTCATGGCCTTGATCATCTCGGCGTTGATCGTCAGTCTTGGTGTCGGGTACGTCGACGGCCAAGACGCAGGCTCCAGAATGGCTGCGGTGGTTCAGGGTTTTGGTGGCGCGGCCGGCGGGATCGGAATTGTGATCGCCATGGCGGCAATCATTGGGAAGTGCATGTTGGACAGTGGGGCGGCGGACCGCATTGTTCGCAGCGCGATCGGTGTCACGGGTGAAAAGAAGGCTTCCTTCGGATTGATGCTAAGCGGCTTTGTACTGGCGATCCCGGTGTTCTTTGATACCGTGTTTTATCTCCTGGTCCCTCTTGCACGCAGTCTTTATCGACGCACAAATAAGAATTATCTGCGTTACTTGATGGCGATTGCGACCGGTGGAGCAATTACCCACACGTTGGTTCCACCCACTCCGGGGCCCTTACTGGTTTCGGCGATTCTGGGGGTCGATATCGGGATGATGATGTTGGTGGGAACGTTGGTTGCCGTGCCGTCGGCAGTTGCTGGTCTGATCTTTTCTTACATTGCTGATCGGGTCATGCCGGTCGTGATGCGGCCGCTGGGCTCGAAAGAGGAGAAGCACGATACGTTGTCCGAAGATCAGTTGCCGTCACTTTGGATTTCATTGTTGCCGGTTTTGCTGCCGGTTGTGTTGATTGGTGCTGGGACGTTGGCCATGACGGTCGCCGATCGCGAGGATCGTGCTGGTTTAATGATTGAGGACATTCAGGATTATGGTCAGCTTGCCACGATGTTTGTGAATGCGGATCCTGACACTCCTGCTGGTCGGGTGATGGGCAGCGATCAACTCACGGACAACGAGCGAGACGAGTTGTCGATGCCGGCGAGTTCGGAGGCTCAGAAAAAAGAGAAGATCGCTTTGTTGAATCAGGTCCTGTTGGACGACGACCTGTACAACGAGCGAGCATTCCTGGGTGTGCCCTTGTCGTCTGTTTCAAAGTCGAAACTGAAAGCCAACCAGTTACGGATGAAACCGGTGGATCGTCGGCGAATGAATCGTTCTCTGCTGGAAGATGCCTACCCGGACTTGATCGCCAAGCATCAGTGGGACACTCCTAAACGCGGGATTTCCAATGGGCTGGCCTTGTGGAGCAATGCCAACTTCGCGCTCATGTTGGCGGCTATCGTGTCCATGTTCACGCTTAAATACGTTCGCTCTCTGTCCTGGCGTAGTCTGAGTGAAGATGTAGAGGATTCGTTGATGAGTGGCGGGGTAATCATTCTGATCACCGCTGCGGGAGGTGCTTTTGGAGCGATGCTGCAAGACACCCATATCAGCAACACTATCAAGGACTATTTTTCCGGGGCGGGTGCTACGGGCATCTCGCTGCTGCTGCTCGGTTGGGGAATCGCCGCAGTACTAAAGGTGGCTCAGGGCAGTAGCACGGTTGCGATGATCGTAGGTGCCGGAATGATGTCGGCCATCATTGGCGACGTAGACCTTGACTATAACATGGTGTATGTCGCCACCGCCGTCGGGACGGGTTCACTGATGGGCAGTTGGATGAACGACAGTGGATTTTGGGTGTTCACCAAGATGGGTGGTCTGACTGAAGGGGAGTCCTTACGTAGTTGGACGCCGCTTTTGATGGTGTTGTCGTTGGTTGGTTTGGCGGTGACAATTGTGCTCAGCCAATTCCTGCCAATGATGCCCAATTCATGATGAAGCGACAACCTGACGATGCAGGAGTGATGACTGCCGGATGCGCCATTGGAATTGCGTCGGCGTTATTTACCGGCTTTCTGTTGTACGTCAACGGCTCGCTTGTCCTTGCGGTGATATCCGCTTTAAATCAGGCGGGTACCAATTGGCTGGGCGACCCTAAGATTGCCCAGTGTTTTCTGTTTCTTGTTCCGGTCCTGATGGTCGTGGTTGAGTGGATGATGATTGACTACGTCCGAACGCGCTTTGTTCGCAGGGCGAAATGAGCACGTACCCCAATGGGTTGGGCGATTCCTTGGGTGTGGTTTGAAAAGCAGGAACGATGCAGTTTTATCTGATTCGTCACGCGGAGAGTGAAAACAACGCCAAGCCTGCGTATCACCGGGTTGAAGATCCTCCGTTGACTGCGGTGGGGCGGTTGCAGGCGGAGTATCTGTCAAAGTGGATGCGCACTTTGAAGTTCGACATGCTCATCTCCAGCCCTGTCCTGCGGGCGTTGCAAACCACCCGCCAGATTCATGAACTGACGGGACATCACGTCCACGTTTGGGACAACGTATTCGAGGAAGGCGGAATTTATCGCGGATATGGTCCTGATGCAACTGAAGGGGGGCCCGGCTTGGCTCGCCAGCAGGTTTGGCAATCCGCGACTGACGATAGTTCGCAGTGCACCATTGATTCATCGGTGGGTGAATCGGGTTGGTGGGGGCGACCCCGGGAAACTTCAGAGGAAGCTGTCGTGAGAGCAGCGGTCGTGGCGAAACGAATGGCCGCATTCTCTGGCAGCGACCAGCGGGTGCTAGCTGCTGTGACGCACGCCGACTTCAAACGCAAACTGCTGATGGAACTGATCGGTAAAGAGATCAACGCAGATCTGCTCGGCAGTCTATGCAACACGGGAATCACCAGGTTGACTCTCGAGGCCGGTGTCTGGCGACTGGATTGCTTTAACGCGACCAGTCATTTGCCTGCCAAACTGATCACTGGTGGCGAAGCCTGATTTGCCCTGCCGCCGCGGCACATTTGCCGGTGGTGGCAATATGGTTTCCACAGTCGTGGGTCTCGCAGGTTCAAGCCCGGTTGGAGTGCGTGAGTCAGTGGACTGATCAACCTGGGAAAGCTCGTCAATGAAGCGCCCTCCCTGGCCTGCGTAAGCGGCTAGGAAATGAGGGCCTTCTGCGTAGTCTGGCTGTGATGATTGCCGACATCAGCCTTCTGCAAATGATCAGCCAGGCCGTTGGCGATCGTTTCACCCAGCCGCCGTTTTTTCTTCGCGGTGAGAGGCACCAATGCGAACTGCTCTTTGAGTCGCTCTACTGGATTGTCACCATGATTGTCGTAAACCCCGGTGTGCACCCCGCGTTTGAACATGTCGTTTCCTCATCCCGAATCGGACGGCGTGACGAGTGGCAAGGACTCAGAACCGTCGCACAGAAATTGTCTCATCATCCACAAGCCAGTGATGTGATTCTTGTGAAAAACCTCTTTTGGGGGCGGCTTCCGCTTCTCGCCAGAGAGGCCAGGAGTCGCCAGCAAAGCAACGACAGCTACGAACGAGAGGAGGTGTTTCATGGCTAGTCACTCGCCCTGCGTCAGTTCTTGCGTCAGGAATTCCTGCATGCCGGCATGGCCGGTTTTCCCGTCGCCTCGGTATCGCAGTTCCGATTTGATTCCCAGTGATTGCAACTTTCGTTGCAGCATGAGGCCAGACACTGCCGAGTGTGCGGGATCGGTCTGTTCTTGCCCAGAGATAGGTGCTTTGTCTTGTGCGGGGAATTCCATGAATAACAGAGGGTCGTCATTGCTTGCGTGTTCAATCGGAGAATAACGCTGGATGTGCGGAAGAATTGATTCTCTTGCGGTGAGATAAGGCTCGAAAGAATCCTGACGACTCGCTCCTGGAAATCCGAACGCCTTGCCTCCATATTCGTAGTTCGGAATCCATTCGCGTAGTTGTCGCGGGTCGAGCGACGTTTGCGGAGCCTTTCCAGCGGCACACAAGAGTCGCGTTGATTCACGGGCAATGAGATCGTCGCTGTTCGGCTCAGCCATATCGTCATGCAGGGCTAACCAGAGCGAGGAACATCCGCCAGCACTGACTCCGCAGGCAGCAATGCGGTTTTTATCAATCTTCCAGGCATCAGCTTTTGAACGCAAAAATTGCAGCGAGCGAGCGGCATCAATCATAGGCCATTGCAGAGGCGGGGTCACATTTGCGGCATTTGCATCTTGCAATAGGCGGTAGTTCACGGAAGCGACAGAGATACCAGCATTCAGAAAGGCACGCACATCGAGATGCTGATGAATATCCGTCTTATCTTGGGCCGCCCAGCCGCCACCGTGAAGGTAAAACACCAGCGGTGTGGGTTTGTCTGATTGTGCCACCCAGACATCCATCGTCTGACGAAAATGTTCTCCATAGGGCATGTCAGTGAAGGTGGCTGGCGTAGCATAGGCTTTGGCTGTAGCAAGTCGCTTCTGCACGGATTCGGGCGGCATCCAGCCGGTGGGGCGAACTTCGTCCGGTTGATAGGAACAGGTGATGAAATAGAGTTCTGTCTTGCTGGCTTTCTCTACTGGCACGTTGACATGTACTTGCGTGAAACCATCGGCAAACCAGCTTTCGTATCCGTCCGTAGCGCTGGGCTTCAGGGCTTGTCCATTGAGTTGCACGTCGAGTTGAGCTGGCTTGCGGTAAGGCAATCGCAGTCGGAAGCTAATGCCGTTCTCGATTTTCACGTCGTCGGACTCTTTCGCAGCAAGCAACCGAGAACTGGGTGTGCCCATGGCCAATTTTAATTCCGGTCCGGCATCGATGAAGCGTCTGATGTTTTGCGCGTCATCATTGAATCGGTCGAGCAGTCGAAGCTTCAACTCAAGAAGATTCTCTGTGGCAACGGTCCGTTTCGCCGCAGCCGTGGTTGCACAAACCAAACTCTCGCGACCATCTGTCTGTGGGTACATGAACCCAAGAGCGAACGTGCCTTGTTTTGACCATAGCTCAACGCGACTCTGGCGGCGTTCAGTCGCCGTGTTTCCATAAGCGGTTACAAAGTGACCGACGAAATGTTTCATTCGATTGACCGGATAGCTCGGCTGCCGCTCGTCATTCCATACTTTGTTACCGATCCGCAGGAGTCCCTTCATTCGTGCGACGACGCTTTGCTCCCACGCCACTTCCTGAGTGCAGACCATCGTGTGGTATTTGGCATACGCATAATGTTGAGAATAGAACATCGGCATGCCGTGCCACAGTTTCTTTCCCAACGGAGCCAGTTCTGGTCCCCAGAATGTGCGTTGCGCGTCCGCCTCGAACCGATCCGAGGGGAATCCGGCTGTATTGCCCGCGTCGATCATCGCTTCGGTCACACGCCAATCCCAAGGTCGTAGTGCATAGTTGGAGTACGCACTCCCAGTGATCTCAGTCATGATTTGACCGTGGTAGGTTCGCCGCGTGCCAAGTTGATTCGGTGCGTATTCCTGAAGACCTGTCCCATGAAAATCGGCATGAATTTCTGGCTGGTATTCATCAACGACAGAAAGCACGGCCACCAATTCAGGTGCTTCTTTTGGATCGCGAATCGATAGATTTTTCACATCCCAAACCTTGCCCTTGAGGCCCAGGCCGGCATACGGATCGACGCCATGTTCATTGCGCCAGCGGTCCGTGTGAAACAACGATAGAGGGTTCACGACTGGCATGATGAGAATGATCTGTCTGCGACGAGTCTCAACTGCCAAGGGATCATCGCTGAGCATCCATTCGGCAAAGGCCATTGCTCCCGATGTTCCGGTTCGCTCTGGTCCGCAATGTAAAGTGGTGATCAGGCAGATTTGTTTGTCTGTGTCCGGCACAGAACTGTTCGTGATTTTGAGCAGGTATACGGGCATGTTCTGCCCACTGATTCCTCGCGACTGAAGAGTGACCCGCTGAGGGTAAGTGCTTTTCCAAAGTCGCAAGGTGCCTTCATATTCCTCCCAGGTCAGGCGATGCTGTGGTGCATAGGAAAGCGGCCTCTCCTGTGCCTCTACGGTTGTCGCCACGCAAAGACCGACAAGAAGTTGGAAAGCCAGAGTCATGATCTGACGACTCAATGAGAGAGTCCGAACTAAGGTGCTGAAATTCATGATCATCAATGTTTTCCGGCTGAACGGGACTCTGTTTCCCGAGGTAAACCGCATAGACGTGTGCCTGACTACGACGGGGTAGCGAATTCTCTATGCCCGTTTCCCGCTGGCGGTCGCGGGCTTTGTCCAGACGACGGGAACGCGGAGGCCGTTGGTGGAAACCTTCACTGAGTATCCAAGTATCGGTTGTGCTCGACGATTCAGCAATCCGACGGTCAGCAGTGCGTCGGGCGAAAATCCCGAGGTGTTCAAGTGAATGTTTGCGTTCTGATCGAATTCAAAAAATTCGGTGATGAACTCGGAGGCGTTGTCTTCTTCCTGAGCCGACAAGTAGCCGAAGCTGTCTCGTCGCAAAGTCGCCAAACCGATCTCGGGCTATCGATTCGGTATCGCTAAAGATAACCATTAGTCCGTCGCGACTCTTTGATGCTTCGACTTTTGTTGGGTCGGAAGCCAGTCGTCGACGCATCGCGTGCTGAAGTGTTCTGAAGTACAGCAGGAAAGACACTGCGTTCAGCTTTTGTTCAGCACCCGCGCTTCGAATTGTCGGAGGCTGCGATTATCGTCCTACAGCATCCGCGTGCGACTTTTGACCATGTCTCAGCGTGGCTGCGTGGTAAAGCGTGAGTTCGGGCTTGGTTTCTTCGCCTCGCGCCGGACCAAGATGCTTGGGCCGTAAATTCGGTCCATTTGCTCCGCGGAAAGTCGCACAGACCGTGCCATGGGAGCTGGATAGTAATGCGCAGGGGCATAACGGCGCCCGCTGAGCAAACGACCGGTTTGTCCATAGGAATAGCTGGTGATGCAGGAAGCAATGCAGACGGAAGCGACCAACAGAATGCGGGGAAGCATGATAGACCTCGATTGGATACCTTGAAACAGAGTTCGTTCAGACCATTTCAGCAACGTCTCGCGTTTCGGTTCTCGGCAACTCTTGCTCACGATTGATGGAAATGCTGTTGTAAAGCAACTGTATCGGGCGGAGCCTAAATGGATCCTGTCGGTTGTGCGGGTGGTGCGTGGGCATTTCGAATGGTAAGTCGTGTTTTGGCTCAACTCAGTCTCGTTTCTGTGACAGGTTCCGTGACTGCAAGTGGGTAAAATACCGTCAAACGGATCCCTTCGGCTGGCTGCTGTCGGGTATTCTCAGGCGAGCCGGATCGCAGTCTTCTGTCTGTCAGGTTGCGGTTGGTTGCTTGGTGCGAATCCGGCGGGGGTGGGGGCCTTTGGGCTCATGGTTTATCCGTTCATTATGCCGTAGGATAGAGTACGGACGCTTGAAACAGGCGTCCATTCAGAACGTGCTTCTCTGTGTGGCTGGGACTGTGTGATGGCGATGGACCCCTTTGAACAATTCGAGCGATCACGTGGTGGTATGTTGATTCCACTTGCCGTGTTCGTGATTGGTGGAACTCTTACGGTAGCAGCCGTTCGTGGTTTGCACTTGGTTTCCGTTCGAGAGGATGCTGCGATCCAGGCAACTGATGTTAAAGACATGACGGGTGGTGCGAACTCTCTGACACAGCAGAATTCAGCAAGTCGAGTTTCTGAGACGGATTTAAAGACTGCCCCGGTGGAGACGCCCAGCCCGTGACTAATCCGAATGACACCGCGATCGAAGCCTTGAAAACAGCGGTGGCGCTGACGCCAGAGAATAAGGCTCTTGTGCAGCAGTTGATCATGCTTCTGGTCGACCTGTTGCGTTACGAGGAAGCTGAAACGGCAGCGCGGGTTGCCCTGCAAAGTCATCCTGGAAGTGTCGGATTGCAATTGATGTTGTCTGACGTCTATTTTCGCCAGGGAAAAGATTCCCATGCGATGGCGATCGTCGAGACACTTGCCGCAGGAAAGAATGCGGATCCGCGAGCGATGGTGATGCATGCACGGCTGATGCAGCGTGCCGGTGATATCCGCGGTGCGGTCTCAACGTATCGCGATGCGATTGACTGTGACGAAGATGTTGCTGATCCGGTGCTGGAAAGCCTGCTTGGGATTGACGATTTTTCAGAGGCCGATGCAAACTCTGAACCTGAGCCAGCCGAGTGGATGGATGCCGAGATGGAGGAACCGTTCAATGTTCCGATCGAGCGGCCAGATCATGGATTCGAGTTGGTAGGTGGGATGGAGATTGTCAAAGATGAAATTCGTGTCAAAATTATCTATCCGCTTCAGCATGCGGATATGTATGCGGCGTACGGAAAGAAGGTTGGCGGCGGGATTTTGCTGTATGGGCCTCCCGGTTGCGGTAAAACCTTTTTGGCCAGAGCGACGGCAGGTGAGGTGAAGTCCACGTTCATTTCGGTGGGGATCAGCGATGTACTGGGGATGTGGCTTGGCACGAGTGAGAAAAACCTGCATGAATTGTTTCAGCAGGCGAGGCGGACCAAACCATGCGTTCTGTTCTTTGACGAGGTGGATGCGTTGGGAGCGAGTCGATCGGACATGAAACGCAGTGCCGGGCGGCACTTGATCAATCAGTTCCTCTCGGAATTAGATGGTGTTGATACCGATAACGATGGGGTGCTGTGTTTGGCGGCAACGAATACGCCGTGGCACCTTGATACAGCATTTCGAAGACCCGGCCGTTTTGATCGAGTGATTTTTGTGCCCCCGCCTGATGAGCAGGCCCGACAACAGATCCTTGATTTGCAGCTTGTCGGAAAACCAACTGATAGTATCGATACCCGCAAGATCGCCGCCAAGACTGCGGACTATTCTGGTGCTGATCTGAAAGCCATTGTGGACCGGGCAGTCGAAACCAAGTTGCATGAAGCTGTTAAAGTTGGGATGCCAAAACCGCTGGTAACAAAAGATCTGCTGACGGCGGCCAAGCAGGTCCGTCCATCGACGCGTGAGTGGTTCTCTACCGCAAGGAACCATGCCTTGTATGCAAACGAAGGTGGGATTTATGACGAGATCCTCGAATATCTGAAGATCAAGCGATGAGCAACCAGTACGAGCGGGCCCAACTCTTGCTGACACAACGTCGGTACGACTTGGCGGAACGTGAGTTGCGGAGCATGCTCGCCGTCGAGCCGAACGATGCACCCTCACTTGCATTGCTTGCGCTGTGCATCCTTCACGATCCTGAACGGATGACGGAGGCGACGAATGCGGCGCAACGCGGTGTGGCAGTCGCCCCTGATGAATCGCTGAACCATTATGCGTTGGCTGCCTGTTATCTGCGGCGGAATCGAAACGAGGAGGCAGAGGCTGCGATTCAGGTGTCCCTGATGCTTGACCCGCATGATGCGGATGCTTTTGCAGTTCTCGCTCAGGCGAATTTTGCTCGCCAACGTTACCAAGATGCGCTGGTCGCAACCGATCAGGGACTGGCGATTGATCCCGAACACGGCGACTGCAGTAATGTTCGGACAATCACACTGGAACGACTGGGGCGTGGCATCGAGGCGGTGGCTGCCTCGGTGCAAAGGTTGAAGCAGGATCCTCGAGATCCGATGGCCCATGCGGCACACGGACATACCTTGCTGAATGCTGGACAGTATCAGGACGCTCAGGTGGCTTTCCGCGAAGCACTGCGACTCGATCCACATAACGAAATGGCCCGGATGGGGTTGATCACAGCACTGAATAATCGCAGTTTTCTGTTTCGCATGGTGCATAAGTTCTATGTGTCACTGAGTCGTCTGAATTCCAAGGTGGCGGTTCTGCTGATTATCGGCGTCTGGTTGCTGATGCAGGTACTGACAAGCGTGCAAGAACAGGTTCCAGCCCTGAGACCGTTGATCTTTCCAATCGTCATTTTGTATGTTCTGTTTGTGGTGTTAACCTGGATCGCTAACCCGTTGTTCAATACCTTTCTTCGGTTTCATCCTTTCGGGCAGCATCTGCTTGATCGCTCCCAAAGGTGGGCGTCCAATTTGATTGCTCCTTGTCTGTTGCTCTCTGGTTGCTCCGTACTTATCGGGTTGGTGTTCTCGGATTTGTTGATGGGAATCCTGGCGGGCGCTTATTGGCTGGGCTTGGCCATCCCCATTGCCTGTGCCTTCGGGATGGAGGATCGAAAACGTCGCTGGCTTTTGGGAATCGCAACTGTGGTGATTGCGTTGTTGCCTGTCGGTGGAACATTGATCAGCATTCGCCAAGATTCGATGGCACCCGTGATCGCGAGTTTGCATTGGTTCGCTTATGCACTGTTGGCCGTTCAGATAGGTAGCAATTTGCTCGCCATTCGACCTGTCAGAAAGTAGTTGACAAACCTGAGGGGTTTTTCCTGGTTAGGTTCTGCCCTGTCTTGGCAACAGGCGTGAGAGTTGCGCCGATTTTAACGGGGGGGGATGGAGTACCTGTTCTGTTTGGTTCTTTTTGATAAATGTCAGCGGGCGTCGTGCGGAGACCGTTCTAGGGTTGGTCGGATCTTCTTTGAAGACCCAACTGTTTCACGTGCGGGGGTGTTGCGTTGAACCAGTAATAGAGGCGACATCGATGGACTCTTGTCCGACCCAATTGAGCATGACGACACGTGGCCCAGCCCGAACTTCGTTTCGTAAAGCATTCGCTTTTTTCGGCTGGAGTTGCATGTGTTGGGCGGTTGGATTTGCCTTGGCTGGGGAACAGTGGACAAATGGAGTCGAGGTGCTTGTGATGCCCGATGAGATTATCTCGGGGATTTCCGGCCGTAATCTTTCGATCCTGAAAATCTCCATCGCCGGGACGTTCGTTTCGGGTGTCGCAGCAATGCTGTATTTCATGCAAGGTTGTGTTCAAATGGTGTTAGAGAGCACCGTCGGAAACAAGCTTGGAAATGACGTGACCCGCTAAAGTCTGATCAGGTGAGGATCAAACTTTTCAATGAATTGCACTAGCGATTCGTGCAGGCCTGAGTGCGATCTAGGTTCGTATGGGATACGGGTCTGAGTGCAAGGTGCTTGACTTTGAGTTGTCATCCGATTGCAGAAAAACTAAACTCATCTTCCCTTCCTGAAGAAGTGCCGCAGTATTGGATTGCACAGGTAGCGGGAGCTAGAAGTCACGGAACTGCAATTCCAGCTGCGATTCTAGCCGCGGGCGGTAGACGCAGGGTCACGTGCGCGTGATGCGATAAGGGTTCGCCGTGTGGGTTGGCTTACGGACGCATAATGTTGTCGTTGGAGTTTGGTGGTGCAGGAGCAATCGAGCATGGGGTCAGTAGAGAGTGAGCAGGCAGGTGCTGGTCGAAAGACGGCTGTGTGGATCGCCAGATACGGACAGGTATTGACGTTTCTTCTTGCTCAAGTCACGGCTGTCGTGGCTTGCGTCTGTCTGTTTCTGATGTTGAGTGGCCAAGATCAAGCAAAGCAAGGCGAGATAATAAAGATCGCCGTAATGCTGGTGGGTGGATGCCTGGCAATCACAATCGCTATCGTTTATCGGATCGTGGCGGTTCCTGCGAACAGACGCAAGGCTATCGAGGCATACGGTGTAAGCGGTGATCAACCCGCTTTGCCGATTCATACCGACCGACCGCTCTCGGGGCCACTTGAGGTGCTCTTGTTGGCGTCTACCGCAGCGACTCACAAAAGCCAGGTTTTCTTTGTTTCAAGTGCGTGCATCAATTTGATTCTGATGTACTTGGATGAAAGCTGGCTGCACCTGCCGCTGGCCTTCGCCTCGGTCCTGCTTGTTGTTTGGCAAACACCTACCGTTGGTCGTTTAGCAAATTTGATCAAGGAGGCACTTGGGCAGCAACACATCACGCGGGAGGCTAACTAGCCTGCACTGAATTGGCGAAGTGCCATGTCCGATGTGTTTGTGTCAAGCTGTTGGCGTCTTACGATTAACCAATCGTCCGATCTTGATTCCAAGGGAAGCCATCTGTTCTTTCTAGCCAACAAACATACTCGTTGGGACGACGTTGGCTGAATGATCAGCCGTCTCCCTCTCGAATAGCGAAGTACTAATTGCCAGGTGCACCTGGGAAATTGAACTGCGGAAGTCCATTGATGGGTGAGGGTGGCAGTCCTGGGACAGCACCACCCGGTTGCTCAAATAGTTCGTCCCGTTTGAAACGCAGCTTTGAGTACGTTTCCTCAGGGATGACGTAGTACCAGTCAGCGAATCTGGCGTTCAGATCGCGGACGCGGCGCTCGGCTGCATCGAGGCGATCCTTGCGCTCGTCCAACATTCGTTGGTTTTCCTTTATCGTCTTTTCCTGTTCTGCACCAAGCATCTCCAGCAATTCTTCTTCTGTCAAAGTCTCGTCATCTGCTGTTGGTTCTACCGTTGCTGGGGCTGTGGGGAGGGCTCCATCAGTTGGTGGCTTGGCTTCAGGTGCAGGCGTTTGAGGTGCAGGCGTTTGAGGTGCAGGCGTTTGAGGTGCAGGCGTTTGAGGTGCAGGC
>JAPKCI010000084.1 GCA_028823035.1 Rubripirellula sp. | reverse complement strand
CCACCTGTTCCTCCGCCACCTGTTCCTCCGCCACCTGTTCCTCCGCCACCACCTGTTCCTCCGCCACCGCCAAAGCCGCCACCAAAACCGCCACCACCAAATCCATTCATCTGTTCAAATTCCATGGCGTTGTCTTGCAGTTCTCCGTTCATTTGGACGCTTGCTTGAAGATAGGGTGCATCGTATGGATCCGTGGCATAACGGTGTCTTACGCCGTCCGACTCAAGCGTGGCGAGGTACTCAAAAACCGAACCGTCCGGGAGTTCAAGACGACGAGAGAGGTAAATATGGTCTTCCTCGATCAAGGGGGCTGATGTTCCCTGGGCTCGTTGGGCATTGAGCACCGATCCATCGTCCAACGAGAACTCATAAAGGGTTCCTGACAAGGATGCGATGAAGACGTGCTTTTTTGCAATGACAGGGTTCGAGAGACAATCGCTGTCAATCCAACGCTGCCAAAGTACCTCTCCCGTTCTGGCGTCCATGCAGATCGCTACATGCGTTGGTTCCAACAAATCTGCGATTCGCGTTTTGGTAGCGGCGTCTTGATTGTCTTGTCTCGGTGCTGCCGAAATTTGCGCCAACTCATCCTCGCGGGAACGGCTTTGTTCGGTGGCTGACGTGTCCGCGGTGATTGCTGGGTCGGCTGGCTGTTCAATGAGACTTTTAACTGTGGCTGGAGGTTCAACGACGGCAGGATAGACCGTCACAACCTTGCCATCGGCGATTGCCGGGCCGGACAACAGCGGGTCTCCCAGGTATGCCGACCACGCCAGCTTTCCTGTGTCTTGATGCAATGCAAATAGGGTGCATGATTCCGTGCCAAATAAAATAAAATCTTCATAAGGCACGGCCATCGAAGGTCCGTCATCGTCGAGTTCCATCCCCCAGAGGGTTTCGCCAGTTTCAATGTTGAGGCAATAGAATTCCTGACTGCTGAATCCGCCGCTTACGAATAACCGATTTCCAAGCACGGTGGGTGTGGGGACGGGCGATCCGGAGGGAAAGGTGATGACGTAGCCATTCTCGATTTCCTGCAACTCGAGTGTCAAGTCCGTCAGTGGACTCGCATTCATGGTTTCAAAATCGGATGATTCAATCGTAGCCTTCGAGAAGGCTTTCACCTGAGACAAAACGTCTTCAGGCAGCTCGGGAACCGGTCGAGTTTTGAGATTTTGAAGAAAAGCCGGGTTTGATTGGGGCAGCTGAGATTGGGCTCCCGGGTGATCCTCGACGATGGGGTTGGCATCGGGGTTGCCACAACCAATCACGGTCAAAATCAAACAACACGTTGCACATTGAAACAAGTTTTGCATCGATTTGCCTTCTGTGAGAGTTGATCTACAGATGCGGCAAGTTTCGTGCCATAGGCGGTGCGGGGTTTGGGAACACCACAACGCCGGATGCTAGCAGGCAGTTGAGACGCCGGTCGATGTGCACGACGTAGGAAGCATGGTCCCGGTAGGCTGCATGTGATGCCCTCGGGTACTTCCCAATTCCGTTCCAAAGGGGGTTCTGTCGCGTTTGGCTCGTTACGCGACGCGAGCGATCAGATGCGGTTCTTCACAAGGTGGCCGCGGCCACCTTTGAGCTGATAACGCCCGCCTTCTTCGCGCGGGTTGGAAAGCCGGTCCAGCTGGGATGCCCTTGCCGGATCTGTTACTCGCAGGCGATCCAAGGCGATCAAAGCAATCGATAGGGTGAACCGAAGCTGATCGCAGGTTGCTTGAAAGTTAGGGCCCTGCCTTAGCGTTGCTGGGAAGCGAAAGGAGGAGCTTCGTATTGTTGACGCAGCCGATGGAATTCGGTGGTCAGTTCCTCACGGACGGCCCGGTAACGACTGTCAGCATGAATGCTGCGCATTTCACCAGGGTCTTTCTTGAGGTCAAACATGTTCCACGTGTCTGTCTGTGGAAAGTAGATCAATTTATGATCTTGGCTTCGCACTCCGAAGTGCTGTGGAACGGCATGTTCCCCTAATTCGTAATAGGCATAGTAAAGCGAGCGGCGCCAGTCATCAGATTGTTGTCGAAAGACGGGCAGCAGCGACTTTCCCTGGACTTCTTTGGGCGTTTGGAGTCCAGCCATGTCAAGAAAGGTGGGTGCGTAGTCGATGTTCTGAATCAGTTCGTCGGGTTTCGACCCCGCAGTGATCACCTCTGGCCAGCGGATCATAAATGGCATCCGAAATGATTCTTCGAACATCCAACGCTTGTCATACCAGCCGTGTTCACCGAGAAAGAATCCTTGGTCCGATGAATAAATGACAATCGTATTGTCTGCCAATCCATGCTGATCGAGATATTCCAGCATCCGACCAACGCTTTCGTCCACGGCTTTGACCGTACTGAGATAGTTCCGCATGTAGCGGCGGTATTTCCAACGAACGATGTCATCGTGACTCAGATTTCCGGTCTCAAAGCTAGCGAGGAACTCGCGGTTGTGTGGTCCAAAGTAAGCATCCCAGCGTTTCTTTTGCGCGGCAGTCATGCGGTTGTACTCAGGTGTGCCGTAGCGGTCTGGCTTGGGCAGTTTGAGCTCTCCGCGTTCGTCTTTCCTGATCTTGGCGTCATAGGCCCAGTCGAAGTGACGATCGATTTCCATTTCGTTTCTGGCCAGGGTTGGGTGTCGATTGGCATAATCGTCAAACAACGTAGTTGGCTCAGGAATCTGCACCTCGTCAAATGCACCGAGGTGCCTCAACGCGGGTGAAAACGTGCGATGAGGTGCTTTGTGTTGGCACATCAGAAAAAACGGTTTGGATTCGTCGCGCTGATCCAGCCAATCGATTGCTTTTTGCGTGGTTAGATCGGTGGCATAACCCTCGAATCGCTTTTTTGTACCGTCCATCTGGATGAATACTGGGTTGTAGTAACTACCTTGGCCGGGAAAGATTTCCCAATGATCAAACCCGACTGGATTTGTCTTCAAATGCCATTTACCGATGACCGCCGTGTTGTAGCCGCCCTGTTGCAACGTTTTGGCGACTGTCCATTGGTTCTGGTCAAAGGTGTTGCCATTTCGCATGAATCCATTCTTGTGACTGTGTTTCCCGGTAAGGATCGTTGCTCGGGAGGGACCGCAAATGGAGTTCGCGCAAAACGAGTTCACGAACAGCGCGCCTTGGCGAGCGATTTTGTCAATGTTGGGTGTGGGGGCAATCTCGGCTAACGGTCCTCCGTAGGCCGAAATTGATTTGATGGCGTGATCATCCGAAAACAGAAACAGGATATTAGGGCGGTCCGCTGACAGCCTTGGACCGAGAACGGTAACAGTAAGCAAAAGACTGAGCAGTTGAACAAGGCGGCACACAGGAAGGGGTCTCTTTGTAACGAGGTTGGCGTAGCTTGCTTGTGGCAGGTGGCGCAAGCGAAGGCACTGTTACTTGGAAATTATCCAGTCAGGATGAAGGGCCAGTGCAATCCTTGACGATACCACGCCGCCATCCGCTGGTACAGGTAACTCCGGCAGGCAGGATAGCGAGGGTGTGCCGTGGATTGAGTGAAAAAACGTAGTGTTTTACACTGTATGGCTGAACACAGCGCTGCTGTGAACGAATGATGCGATGGATGGTGGAACGGTTGATTCGTGGTGTTGGTTTCGGGCATTGAATCTAGCCGCTAGAAGCATGGCGGCCAGAAACGATGTTGGTTCGCTTTCCAACGTGAGAGAATACTGACGCTGGACCTGCTGCCAAAACTGACAGAGGAGCTGCTGATGTCTATGATGATGTCGTGGTTGATGTTGGGGCAAAATGCCCGTTTCGAACAGCTGTTAAGGCAACCCTTGCTTTGGTTGCTGGCAGCATTGACTTGTCCGTATGAGAAGGCAGATATGAAGCTATCTCGCAAGATTTGTGTTTTGATGATCTTTGCCGCGTCACTCAACATGGTGATGGCGGCATTGGCCGTTTCACGTTGTCACGCAGCTGAGACCCTGTTGGTGCCACAACAGTACGATTCGATTCAAGCCGCGATCGATCGTGCGCGTCCAGGCGATGCGGTCATCGTTAGCGCGGGAACCTATCGTGAACGGATCCGAATGGCGGAAGGAGTCACATTGCGAAGTGCGGGTCAGCATGATCGTGGGCAGTTGGGACTAAAACGTGCAGAGGCAACGATCCTTGACGGAGGCGGACAGATAGGTCAAGAGCCAGGTGTTGCGATGGCTGAGGGTAGCGTACTTGACGGATTTACCGTGACGAACGTCGGTGTTTACGACGATGCGCTTTGGCAAAAACATCATGCGACTTCAGGCAACGATCAGGATCATGATCACATCGGCGAGCCAGGTGTTGCTGGGGTAGCCGTGGCTAATGTCAATTGTCACGTCATGCATAATATCGTGCACCATGTTGGCTACACCGGAATTGCGATCAACGGAAATGAAACGCAGTCAGCGAACCCTCAGATCACTGACAATATTTGTTTTCGCAACATGGGGGGCGGGATCGGTTTCATGGATGGGGCAAAAGGCCAGGCAGCGCGTAATCTCTGTTTTGAAAACTTCTTTGCCGGTATTGGTCACGACAATGCCAGTCCAATGATCGTCAGCAATGTGTGTCGCAACAACATCCGAGCCGGTATTGGTATCAGTGAAGGATCCTGCCCGATTGTCAAAGGAAACACCTGTTACGAAAACCGGCGTGCGGGAATCGGTACGCGTCGTGGAAGCACCACGCGGCCATTGATTGAGGGCAATGATTGTTTCGAGAACGGGATGGCTGGTATTGGAACCGAAGAGGATGCAGTTCCTTTGATTCGGGGTAATCGTTGCTATCGCAACAAAATGGCGGGCATCGGTTCACGACTCCATGCCAGGCCGCTGATTGTTGGCAATACGTGTTTCGAAAATGAATTGTCCGGAATTGGACAGGAGAGCGACGCAGTAACGACACTGATCAACAACCATTGCCATCACAATCGAGAAGCAGGGCTTGGTTTCAGTGCCTGCCTGAATGGCAGATGCATGGCCGTTGGGAACCGCGTTCTGGAAAACGGGAAGGTAGCTGCAGGGATTCAAGCGGGCTGGACCGTCACCCTATCGAACAATGAACTGTCTCGAACGGGTGGGCTGCCTCCAATTGTGATGGTGTTTAAGGGCGCCGTTGTGACCCTGGACGGTAACGTCATTCGCGGTGAGGGTGTTGCTGGCGTCCGCGTTGCGGGTCAGGTGACGCTCATTGGTAACACAATGGAAGGACTGGGCGTCCGCAAGGTAGGTCCACCGAACTTTGCAGTTTGGGCTTTGCCGGGTTCCGAGGTGACGATGGCCAACAACACAATTGCAAATTGGCGGCACGGTCTTTTTGCCAGCGGAGCCGTGGTGAGTGCTTATGGCAACGAGATAAAAAATTTCCATCAAACTGCGTTTTCGATTCAGGATGCAGTACTGGTAGGGGCAATTTTCGACAACACGGTACACTCAGACGATGAAAATGCGGTCATTGTGTCGCGGACGGTGAAGACAGGTTCTGTCCGGGGAAATCGAATGGTTCGAGGTGACCGATTGCTGATTCTGCCTGATGATGGGGTGAAGTGATTCGGGACTTACCTACCCCGTATCTGGCGGTTTTTCCGATCTGGGATTTTGGGGTCATCAACTAACGGGGCACAATTTCTCGGTGCCACCACCTGATGGGAAGGGATCCCGGGGACTCAACGTGGGAATCCTGCCCAACGATGATAGTACTCTCACCGTATCTGTTTTCTGTTTCGAGACTTCGTTGGTTTTCTTGAATGTCGTTCGGGTTGGCGTGTCGCTCACTCTGCAGCATGGCTGAATGCAATTGGCTGTCCAATCAGCCGACGTCGCATGCTCAAGGGGACATCAAAGGACCGATGATACTGCTGGTGTGCAGACCATGTTGACGCTTAGGCGTTCATTGCCGGAAGAGCCACTGCCACGTGTCGGGGGAGTCATAGGCTTTTTTCCAGGCAGCAACGTGGCCTGCGCCATCGTAGGCAGTAAACTTGACACGTCGGTTGCCGGCATCGCGAAGGGTTTTGACCAGGATTTCAGTTTCACGAATGGGTACAGAGCCGTCTTTCGTTCCATGAAAAGTCCAGATCGGCATGGATACCGCTTTTTGTAATCCGGACATTGAGAATTCGTTTGTGATGCCACTTTTTCGTCCCGGGCGATTGGCTGGAAGATTGAAAGGATTTCCTCCGCCGCAGATTGGCATTGCCGCTGCAAAGTAGTCCGGGTACTGGGAAATGAAGCTCCAGATTCCGTATCCACCCATGCTAAGTCCAGTGACGTACAGTCGTTTTTTATCGATATCTCCACGCTCGCGAATCACCTCGTCAACGAGGGCTTTCAGAGCATCGACCCGCCACCAGCTGTCGCGGGGGCATTGAGGCGATACTACGACACAGCCGGAGAGCTCATCGAATTGTCGAATCAATTTTGGCGGCCCGTGCGCTTTGACTTTCGACATGTCGGTACCGCATTCTCCGTAACCATGCAGGAACAGCAGTAATGGCCAACCTGCTGCTGGCTTTTCTCCCGTGGGGGATTGCAACAAATAGTGCAGTTGATGGTCACCGACTGCTTTGTTCATTTGTAGGTGGGTTTGATTTGATTTACTTGTCGGTTCTTCCGCATTCGCTGTGCAACAAGTCAGGCACCACAACAGAAACAATGCCGGATTAAAAATTGTGGATTTCATCGAATCAATCCTGGTCGGAGTGTGTCAGGCGTAAAGTATCGAATTCATTCATCCCAAGTGCTTGTCGTTTTGACAACCGACTCTATATCACCATGGTGGACGCGGCTTCGAATGATATCACCCGGTTTGACCTGTGATGGACTCTGGATTGCATTGTCCTCGGAATCAAGCGTCACGCTGTATCCTCTCGCCAATACATTCAGGGGCGACAGCGCAGAGAGTGTCGCAGCGGATTTTCCCATTTTGGCTTTGCCCAGTTTGACGCGTGCAAACATTGCCTTACGTGCACGTGCGTCGAGTTCATCGAGCCGTCGATAACGTCGTTGGACCAGTTCGTGTGGTCGCTTCAGAATAGAACGAGTCTGCAGCGCATCTAACCGGTTACGTCGCGCAGTGATACCGGTTCTTATCACACGATCCAAACGCAGACGCAGGTTGCTGAGGCTTCGATTAACAAGGTCTCGATCGGGCAGTGCCCGAGTTGCACCATCGGTGGGTGTCAAAGCGCGGACGTCAGCGGCCAGGTCGCAGAGCGTAACGTCTACTTCGTGACCCACCGCGGAAATGGTTGGAATAGTACATGCCGCGATCGCACGAACGACGCGCTCGTCATTAAAACACCAGAGATCTTCAAGGCTACCGCCGCCGCGCGTTACAACGAGCGTGTCGAGTGCTGGGGTAACGTTTTGGGCTGTTTGAATGGCTTTGGCAATTGACTCGGATGCACCTTGACCCTGCACCAGGGTTGGGATGATCAGGATTTCGACCCCGGGCCAACGTTGGGCGGCTGCTTTAAGAAAGTCGCGGATTGCTGCACCACTGGGGCTGGTCACCACGCCAATTCGTTTTGGTACGCGTGGAAGCGGGCGCTTCCGTTCAGCTGAAAATAGACCTTCCGCATTGAGCTTTTGTTGCAGTTCGAGGAATGCCTGCTGCAGAGGCCCCAGGCCTTGAGTTTGCACCTTGCGGACTACCAGTGAATAGGTGCCGCGTGCGCCGTAGACCTCAAGATCCCCGAAGCAGAGCACTGATTGGCCCTCTTGAAGTTTCGTTGTCATCCTTGCGGCGGTGCTACGCCAGATCACACCCCTGATCTGTGAGTGCTCGTCTTTGAGTGTGAAGTAAAGATGACCACTACGCGGACGTGTCAAATCAGAGATTTCGCCTTCGACACATATCGCGGGAAAGGTTCCCTCTAGAATCGCCTTGATGTGCCCCGTCAATTCACTGACAGAAACTGGTATTGGGGGGGCCGTACTCAAGGTCAGGTCTTTCGGTTGCGTTGACGGGGGATGGATTTGGGAAGCAACAATGCCGGTCAAAATGCCGGTCAAAATGCCGGTCAAAATGCCGGTCAATCAGCGGTGTCCGTTAACTGTTGGATTCAGAAGCAATCGGAGCAATGTATTTTATGTCTGCTTTGCGGGTAGGGTGATTGACGGCGTATGTATTGTCGGGCTGCATCCTGCCAGTCCCAAGAATGAGTCACGCTTGGGACCATGAAAATCAGTTTTCTGCGGGTACGAAAAATCAGTGTTACCACGTGCCGGAAAACACTTCTGTCGCTGGCCCGGTCATCATCACGTGCCCTTTCTCTGGTTCCCATTCAAGAACAAGGTCGCCGCCTAGCAAGTGGTTGGTAATTCGCCGTTCTGTACGGTTGGTCAGCACGCCCGCGACACAGACCGCCGACGCACCCGTACCGCAGGCCCACGTCTCTCCTGATCCCCTTTCCCAAGTGCGTTGGCGCACTTCCGTTGATGATATTACTTCAACAAATTCAACGTTGACGCGATTGGGAAACCGTGGATCGGATTCGATTACTGGACCCAAGCCGAGGACGAGTTCGTCGCTGGCCTCTTCAACGAACAGCACGCAGTGGGGATTGCCCATCGAAACGCAGGTTGCTTGGAACGGTTTACCATCAAACGCGACCGGCAAGTCGATCACGTTCCCCTCTGTTTTCAGGGTCGTGGGAATTTTAGGGGCATCCAGTTCAGGTTTGCCCATGTCAACAGTGACTTGCTCGACTTGGGATTCCAAACCTAATTGCAGTTCAACTCCAAGCACTCCTGCGTCTGTTTCGATGCGTAACGATCTACTGTTTGCAATGCCGTGATCATGGACGTATTTTGCCACGCAACGAATGCCATTACCGCACATCTCCGATTCGCTGCCGTCGGCATTGAACATCTGCATGCGGGCATCAGCGATGTTGCTGGGATGGATCAAAATTAGACCATCACCCCCGACACCGAAATGTCGGTCCGCGATTGTTCTCGCCAACTCAGGGAGGTCATCCGGCAGTTCTTCGGTGAAACAATTGACGTAAACGTAATCGTTGCCAGCACCATGCATCTTCGTGAATTTCATGAGCAACATACTAACGTTACGCAGGTGAAGTGGGAACCAAAGTAAGGTCGGGTCATCAGGGAAAGTTGTGATCGAACCCATTGGTAGGGGGTGCTTTGGCATCAGCGATGCAGGTGGTAATGCGTGGGTAAATCGATGGTTGCTACTACCGCTACTTCCCTCAACTGAGCCAGTCCCTTAGTTTTGTTGGTTGTCAACTCGCCCGGCGAGACCTTATTCCTCTGTTTGCTGAAACGAAGGCATCCATGGTTGATTTAAAGAGCTTTGTCCGAGAGATTCCAGATTTTCCCAAACCAGGGATTCTGTACCGCGATATCACGCCACTGTTGGGCAACCCGGCGGCTCTGGAGGCGGCTACTGATGCAATGGTAACGCTGTTTGGCGAAGAGAAGATCGATGTGATTGCAGCGGCAGAAGCTCGGGGATTCATTTTTGCCGCTCCGTTGGCGATTCGATTGGGCGCCGGGTTCGTGCCGATACGCAAACCGGGAAAATTGCCCCACGAGTTGCACAGCTATTCCTATGATTTGGAATACGGCAGCGATGAATTACAGATTCACGTTGATGGAGTTCAATCGGGTCAGAGAGTCCTGCTGGTCGATGACCTGTTGGCCACGGGAGGAACGATGGAAGCGTGTTGTCGGTTGCTGGAGAAAGCTGGAGCTGAGATTGTTGGCTGCGCGTTCCTGATTCATCTGCTTGATCTCGCTGGTGAGCAGCGTTTGAATCCCTATACCTGCCGGTCGGTGCTCAGTTATGGTGGTGATGCTCCGTCGTAATTCGGGGTGTTCACGAGGTAGGGCGATGGGATCTTGATTGAGCTGAATCAGTTAGGCTTGGCAAAGCTCGGCAGCGTGCCACAGCGATAAGCTGGATTGTCGGCCAAGGTAGGCAGAGAGATTGGCGCGTGTAGCGTCTGGGTTGCCAAGGAAACAATGTGTCGTGCGGGGAGAGGGCTGCTTTGCTGGCTTGGTGTGCGCAGCGTTGCGTTTCCCCGTGTTGCGTTTACCCGGGTTGCAGTTCAGTTGCGTTTTACGGCAGCAGGTGGTTAACGTTAAAATTTGTACCCACAGCGGTAACAGTAATCGGCATCTTCTCTTTGGCCCAACGCTTCACATTCATTGCAGGGAATGACATTGTCGGTGTTCCTTTGATGTTGCTGTATGAATTCAGCACTTACAAAGGTTGATGGAACAATGATCAGGCTGTAGCCGAGCAGAATTAGCGCTGCGGAAATGACCTTTCCTACGGCAGTTTTTGGCACAACGTCGCCGTAGCCAACGGTTGTCATTGTGACGATTGCCCAGTACATCGATTGGGGTATCGAGGTGAATTGACTTTCCGGGCGGCTATCGATTTCCCGTAACGACTCGACTGAGTCGAGTTCTTGCTGAAAACTCTCAGCCACCGTTGATGAAACGGCTGAATCGACTTTGTCCTGTAGTTTGTCGACCATCTCGTCGAGATTCACTGTCGCCAGGGTTTTGATAATAGCTTCAGGGCCGATCTCCGCCAGAAGACCACTGTCAGGGTATTTCTGTTGAGCTGCGTAATATTCATTGGGCGTGAGCAATTGATGGAGCTTAATGGGCGTGGTCCCGGGGTCCAGAACCATATAGTATTCTTGGTCGAGAACCTTCTCGATTGAAACAGGATCCATGGCGAGGGCAATCCCGAGTTTCTCAGGCGGTTCATCAAGAATTCCCTGAGAATAGGTTTCAATGTGGTACATCAGTGTGCCACTGATCGTGACGGCAACCAGTACAACAGCGACGAAGACAATGATTTTGTCGCGTACTTTCCAGATGGCTGATGCCAGTTCGTCGGCTTCCTTCATCATCCGCCAGAGTTTCAGTACTCGGAACACGCGTAGCAATCGGATGCTTCGCAGGATGACAAACGATCGTGAGGAACTGCCGATGAAAAACGTGATGTACGTGGGCAGGATACTGAGCAGGTCAATGAGTCCCCAGAAACTGAACGCATATCGCAGTGGGTTCCGTACGCAGTAGAGTCGCAGCAAGTATTCAATGGTAAACAGAATAGTAAGTACCCATTCTGCGATATTGAAAAACGAGACAAGCAAAGGGCGCTGGGTGTAGGATGGAACGGTTTCGAGTGAGACGATTGCGATACTTGCCAAAATGGCAAAAATCAAGCTGATGTCAAACCCACGACCTGCTGTGCTGTCTGCCTCGAAAATGATGTCGTAGAGCTTGCCTCGGAAACCGCTTCCCACAGGTCGTAGGCTTTGACGTCGGTTTTGAAGTCGGTCAGTGTTGGGTGACATGGGTTTGTGGTGCTTGAGGTTTACGAGGCGTGATGCTCGAGGCGTGATGCTTCGTAGGGTAGAGTGAGTCGTTCTGCCGTGGGCATGTTTAGGATGAGGGAAATGGTTGTTCCCGGTGCTAAGTAGCGCGAATTGAATGTGATACGAGGGAAAAAACTTTCGTTGGCTGGCTCAGAACTTGCAACGATACTCCATCCGTGTGCCAAACACATTATCCAAACCGCCCCACCATCCGTCCATCGTGTCAAAACGCCAAAAGGTCCAGTTTGTCAGTGGTATCTGGAATTCGTGAGGTGACTGGGTGTTGAAGTTCCGTGGTTGTCGGCGGGTTCTGTGCCTGATCCCGACCACGCAGGTGGGACTCTGGGAACACCAGCAGTCAAATAGCCAGCACCACAAAAACGGGTCGAAACACAAGACTTAGGTGAGGGCAGGGAAAATGCTATGGGATCCCAGTGGTATACCTGTCGCAAAATATCGACACAGTAGGACCCATTGAATGGTCCTGATAGGGAAATTGAATGGTCCTGATAGGGAAATGGTCCTGGTAGGTCGCCCGCGAGAGAGTGTGACGACCGTCACGTTTTACAACTGTGAGATGCGTGTCGTTTGATTCGGTGCGGAGATGCCCCGCAGAATTCCGTTGCAGTTGTTTGGGTCCGGAATAATTCACGCAAGTTCATCGCACCGGCTCTAATCGTGACGTAGCTTTTATTGGACTGTGCGTTTTATTCCGATTGGGTGAGCGAGTGCACTTAATGCCACCCGCCGCGCCCGAATGGGTCTGAAAGAGTCAGATGGCAATGATCGCCAAAAATACTGAAAAGCAAGAGTACACGTACTTCCGGTGTCCTGTTCATGAGGATCAGGGGCAAGCGGTGCTATGTAGTCGTCGACGCCGATTGGATGTCCGCGTGCAGGAGACGTCCATTGATGGTTTCACTGTTCTCGTGAAGCCACAGGACGCGAATCGTCTTGCTATCGGGCGTCCCTGGGTATTGGAGTACAACGACGCTCGTGTTGAGGTTCACGGTCAGTGGTTTTTTAACGCCCCGGACGGACATGTCCAGATGGGACTCCGGCGTCTAAGGGACCTGACACAGCCGGTGAAGTCGCGAATGTCGTTCTTTAACCGGCGTCGAAACTCATCGTCTTACAACTCCGGTTTTTCCGGAGTTGCATTCAGTGGAGTTTTGCTATTGGTCTTCGTCGTTCTCGCGTTGCCCGGTGTAGGTGATGCCCTTGGGACAGCTCCGCAGATTGAAAACGCGTTGATGTGGCTATATACAGGCGTGAGTGACATATTTCGCAGCGTTCGGTAAGGTACCGGAGAGACATCTGCGCAAACTAGTGTCTCACAATGCTGGATGAGTATCTTCAGCATGTGGCATGAGTGGGGCAACCGAATGTTATCGTTCGGGTAATTTACGACGCTCGCGGTGCAGTAGAAATGTTGAGCTGGCGTGATTCGATGACTTGGTGCACCGTATTCAGCATTTCCTGCAAGACGTCTTCAGCCGTCATCCCATCGCTGTTGATGGTGATCGCGTCCTCGGAAGGTCGAAGCGCGCCCAGTGGCCTTTCTCGATCGTGTTCGTCTCGGCGCTCTTGTGTGGTAAGAATGTCATGCAGGGGAATCGGTCTTCCCAATTCAACAAGCTGCTGGTGGCGACGTTTGGCTCGTTCAAGGGGTGAAGCTGTCAGGAATAACTTGCACTCTGCCTCTGGGAATACCTCTGTTCCCTGATCGCGTCCTTCAGTGACGATGTTATCGCCTGCTGCGATACGTCGTTGCTGATCCGACAGAGCGGTTCTGATCTCAGCGATATCGGCGATGCGCCGGATCGAATCGGTGACAATAGGAGACCTGATTTGCTCGGTCACGTCCCCACCGTCAAGCAGCAGCTTGTCCTGATCCCATCGAATGGTTGCTTTTTGGGCGTAAGCGATCAGGGAAGCTTGATTGTCGAACTCGATTTCCTTACGGATTGCTCCGAGGGTAATCGCTCGATACATCGCGCCGGTATCAAGAAAACGAAAACCCAGTGTTGCCGCGAGATTCCTTGCAATGGTGCTCTTGCCTGCCCCCGCAGGTCCGTCGATGGTCACAATCATGTTGTTGGCTTTGTCCGCGAAGATTTTGTAATCAATCGATCGACTTGCTCCGTCAAATCGTTCAACGCCAAATCGATTGATTCCCGTTGGGCAGGAGCATCGACGAACAAGCTGTTAGGATCAAGGTGGGGCTGCATCGAGCGGTTTAGGAATGGTCTCGCACCGAAGCGACTGGCGTAGAATTGAGTTGTTAGGAAACGTAGCGGCTCGGCAATCTGTTTGGTTTCGTCGGCGCTGGCATTTTCGGGGGGATTGGCATTGAGATCAGAAACAAGCTCTGCCGGTGTTTGGGAAGCTGCCCGTTGGATCCCCAGCCGACCAAGTTGATCCAGGGCGCGAGCGTAAAACTCGACCGACGGCTTCGTGATATTACGTTCCTTCTGCTTATCAAGGCGACGGCGAATCCATTTTGGCAACGGAACTCGTAGCAACGTTACAACCACCAGCATCAACATGAAACCGACGATTGCAGCAGGCCATGAAAAGAGTGTTCCGGATGCCAGTGCGCCTTGTCCAAAATTTCCTGCGCGGATGTTTTTGATGATGTTACTAAGCCAAACGACAAATTTACCGTAGGAATCATTCATGGGAGGGATTGCGCCTCCGATCAAGCTGGTCTGCTGACGGGTGCGGTCCATGTCGATGACATAGTCTTCCCAAGCATTCTGAGCGACGTCAATCACTTGGCCCACTCGCGTGGTGCGACGTCGTGACAAAGCGGAACTCGGGGTTGGGTCGAGTCTCAGCCAGTACTGACGCGATTTGGGCTGACCGTAGACGTTTCGAGTTGGGTTCAATTGATCGCTGTCAATCAATGCTTCGACCCATGCATGGGCATGCAATTGTCGGGCAATGTATTGGTTGGCCAGATCGTTGTATTCTTCTGTTTTGTAGCCGACGACTAAGCGTGCATGGATTCCTTGGCTCCGCAACATCATCGCTAAAGCAGCTGCGAAATATTGGCAGTGACCACGCTTGTCGACTGCCAGGAACTGCTCGATGGGGTCGAGGCCGGCTAATGATTCGGCGTTCAGGTCCAGTGTGTATGAGAATTGTGATGACGTGGCTAGGAACCGTTCCATCGATTTGGCGATTGTGTAGTCATTCGGGCGTTTGCCTCCGTTGTCGACAGTGAATGGCTCTGACAAGGCCGCAGCACTTGGGATGGCATCAATGTCGTACTCCAGCAAACTGATTTCGTAATCATCTAACTGGCTCTTGCTTAATGAATTTGCGGCGTCGTCAGTGTTTTGGGTTAACCGAGATGGTTGCAGTGCGGAATCGCCAATCGCAAATCTGGAAATCAGGTCGGATTGAATACCGTTCTTAAAAGCATTGCTTGAAAATTCATACTGTATTCGGGGATAAGAGTTGTGAAGCGTTTTCGACTTTCGAACCAGCGTCCAACGGTCTGGTATGTGGGCCACTTTTCCGTTTGTATTACGTCGATGGTAGGGTGCTGCAACAAAGAGCGACGGTGACCTCATCTCGTTGCAAGTGATTTGGAAATTGGTTACGTCATAGAAATTAGTGTCAGACTTGCGTGGGGGATTAAATTCGTCAGGCAATGACTGCCCGCTTGCCAGTTGGCCCACTGGGATTGAATTCCAACTGGCTGAGTCTTTACCGCGACGGTCTGTCACGACGCTGTATCGCTCAAGAACACGTCCGCGCAAATACATTTGACTAATCAGTTGATACGATTTCTCGGTTTTGGAATTGGTGATTTTCGCTCGTAATGCAATCGCGGGGTTTTCGAGCATGGACCCGATCTGTTTTAAATTCACATGATCGCTAAATCCAACCAAGGCACTGCCCTTGCCTGGCTCTCGAACCGCATCGGTAGTCCGTGGCAGAGCATAAAAGAAGATGGCGGCGAACAGCAGTACCGATGGCCCAACGCTGAGCAACGCCAGAAGGGGTAAGCGATAAGAGGCGGCGGTGAGCGAATTTACAGCGTCTGCTGATGTGGCTGTGATCGTCTTTCGGGGTCCGCGGACGGCGGTCCCCTCAGAGCGGCTTCCGGGGTCCGCCAATTGTTCAAGGGTGCCCAGTCCTTCCGAGGCGGAAGCGACCGCAAGGAGTGAAAGTGCGAAAGCCGCGATCAAGCAGACTGGGATCAGTAACAGGCCAAAGCTGATTGTTTGGTTGAAAACGGCGGCCACGATCAGGTCGAGCAGACAGAATACGCCCAATTGTTCAAAGATGCGGCGATTCTTCTTTTGTAGCATCAGGATCGCCTGGACCATGACCAGCAGTTGTGCCACCGCCATCAGCTCTTTGTTGCCGCCCGATCTCATTACCTCCGCATTGCTGTGGAAGGGATAGAAGTCGATGGTGCAATAAATTGCCGTGACTATCATCGCTGAATACGCGGCAATGGGTGGCAGGGCCAGAATCCGCAGTCGGTCCACGAAAATGTAACCAAAGATTGCAAAAAAGATGGCAATCAGTGGTGTCGTATGTGAGTCACTGGAAGTCGAGAGGATTAAACCACCCAAGGCGGTCAGTAGGGCAAAGTACAGCTTGAGACGCTCGTAAAGAAAGCGCGAGGCCTGGTTGTCAATCTTTTCTGTTGCGTTTAGAGAGATGCTCATGGATCAGGCCTCCCACTGCTGGGGGCGAGAGCATCTTCTGATTGGCCATACTCACTGGGTCCGAGATCCGTTGTGTTTGTGTTGTCAGTCGTGTTCGTATTGCCTGATGGTTCGTCAGGATCCAACGCAGATGATTCGCGGCGGGCAGGGACGACCCAACGGTCCAGTTCGTCACCACTGACGTCAATCCAGCGAAGGCTTCCGGTCCGCATCCATGGAGCCAGGCAGCGAGCCAATCCAGGAGACTCTTGCTGAGCTTCTTTCAGAGAACGGGGGCTGATGATGAGCAAGTCCTGCCCCCGTCCAACCACCTGAACCGATTTTTCAATTGCTGAATTGAGCTGAGGTTGTGATGAGGGAATAATGTCTGCAAGTTGTTCCAGCATCCGCATCTTTCCGGCAATCGAGCCTCCACCGATGACTGCCCTTGAGTCATCTCCTGCGACGGCAAGCACCATCCGGTTTGATGGAGATCCAGAGAGGTGTGTGAGGAAAGTAGCTGTCAGGCTGATGGCAGTTTCGACATGATGGTCGGAATTATCGGGGGGGCAGAAAGCATCGACCACGATGCAGGTGTCGAAACGCCGTTGCTGCTCGAATTGACGTACGGCCGGCTCATTCAGCCTTGCGGTCGTTCGCCAGTGGATCCACTTGCGGCTGTCACCGGTTTGCCATTCACGCAAACCAAAAAAATCTCCTTCTACTGCTCCGCTTTGCCTCGCTGTGGTGGCCTCTCCGCCGCTTCGGCTTGCCAGCCGTTGACGCCAGCGACTGCGGAGCGTCAGCAGCGACGGAAATACATGCAATTCGTCAGTCGCTTCGCTGAGCTGCCGGGAACTGAACAGCGAAAAAGGAAAGGTAGTCATCAGAGCGATCGGTCCATAGCGATAACGTCCACGCTTGGTGATCAGGCAATCACAGTAACTGATGAGTGTCTGCTGTGGGGTGAGCAGTCCCACGCCGCTGACGGCAACTCCACTTTCAATTTCAGAGAGAGATTTTATCTCGTCCTCAACTCGTAGAGTCCATACAGAGATGAGCCGGCTGAGATTGGTAAACCGGTAACGTACCCGGAATGGCTTGCCGGCGAATGCTTCTCTGGGTAGCCGACGTTTGATTCCAACACATTCAGCTGATTTTCGTGACCAACGCCATTGCATTAACAGGGCACCAATAATTAATGCCGCCAGAATCAGCAGTAGATTTGACGTCCGCCATGCGCCGCCAAACACTGCGAAACCGCCTACGAACAAAAAATGGAACCCGAGCCGAGTCAGGCGGTGCTTTCGTTTCGTATCGCTTTGGTGTGGCGTTGGCAAACACGTCTCCTTCGTGATTTGTCCTTCAAATGCAAGGCGCGTGAACAGTAGTGGTGGCCTGGTTGTCTCTGGTCTCCGTGCCAGCCATGACTCGAGGATCAGGCTCTGATTTTAAAGGATTGTGAAGTTAAACCGGGACGGGAATTTGCTGGATCACATCGGATAGCTCGGATTCCACTTCGCTGCGGTTGGCGCCCTGAAAGATTCCTCGTGGTAAGACGCGGTGCGCAAGGCATGGTACGGCCAAAGCTTTGATGTCATCTGGGGTGACGTAGTCGCGTGATTCCGTGATCGCTCGTGCTTGACAGCCCCGGTAGTAGCTCAACGCGCCACGGGTGCTGACTCCGACCTGGAATCCTTCGTGTTGGCGTGTCGCTTCGACAATATTCAGCAGGTATTCCATCAATGTTTCTTCAAACTTGACCTCACTCGCAGTTTGCTGGGCAGCCAACAATTCATCGGTGGACACGACCGACTTCAATGCGTTGACGGGTTCGCCATCGCGATGTGTCAATAATACCTGGCGCTCGATGTCGCGTTCGGGATAACCAATCGACGTTCGGAGCAGGAACCTGTCGAGCTGGCTCTCCGGCAGAGAATACGTTCCTTCGTATTCGAACGGGTTCTGCGTGGCCACAACGATGAAGGGTTTGGGAAGTTCGTGGGTGGTGCCATCGATTGACACTTTGCTTTCGCTCATCGCCTCCAAAAGAGCTGACTGGGTCCGAGGTGGGGCTCGATTAACTTCATCCGCTAACACAACGTTCGCGAAAATTGGCCCGGGGCTGAATTCAAACTCGCGCGTATCACTGCGATAAATCACGTTACCAGTGATGTCACTGGGTAGCAGATCCGGAGTGAACTGAAGACGTGAAAAATGGCCCTCAATACTTTGAGCCATCGCTTTGGCCGCCAACGTCTTGCCAACGCCAGGCACGTCTTCCAGCAGCACGTGGTCGCCAGCCAACAGACAGGTCACAAGCAACTGCACAACCTCAGGTTTGCCCAAGACAACACTTTCTATGTTTTCTCGCAGCAAACGTGACGTTTTAAACGCATCCTGCGACATGAGCGATTCGTTCCTCTAACAAAGGTTTAGTATCGATGAACAGTGGAAATCAGCCCAGTTGCAATGAAGAAGGACTGAGGGATGTTCCCTAGGCTTCATCGTATCGCTTTGGACGGCTTCGATCTATCGGGTGAAAGAACTCGCTTGGGGCATCGCTACCAAAACGCTGCCATAACAATCATTTATAGAAGTGTTTGCCAGCCAGTGATGGGAAATATTGCTATTTGGGGGATGCGGGCGTGGTTTTTGAACCGCCGATTCGTCTCTGATGGCTGACTTGTCCCGGTGAGTCTGTTGCCCCGGTGAGTCTGTTGCCCCGGTGAGTCGCATCAGGACCGGCGGGGTACGTGGGGTACGTGGGGCCCGCATTGAATTCCAGCAGAATGCGGTTAACGCTGGAACTTCAGCCATTGCGTCATTCCCCAAGCCACTTTGCGAGTCAATCGGGTTCGATTGAATTGGTCGCCCAGTTTTCGAATTGCTTCCGCATGCGTGGGATAGGGATGGATGGTGCTGGCGATGCGTTTCAGCCCGATCCCATTCTTCATTGCCAAAGTGAGTTCACTAATCATGTCCCCCGCGTTGGGTGCGACGATGGTGGCTCCCAGAATGGCGTCCTTGCCCTTGGCGACAATGACGCGAACAAAACCCTCGGTTTCACTCTCCAGAATTGAGCGATCAATCTCCGAGAATTGAACTTCGTAGGTATCCACGGCAATGTTCTGGGAGGCGGCTTCGCCGGGGTACATCCCGACGTGAGCAACTTCGGGTGACGTGTAGGTTGCCCAAGGCACAAGCAGGTCGCTTGCTTTCATGCGACCTAGGAAAAGAGCATTCTGGATCACGATTCTGGCCATGAAGTCGGCAGCGTGCGTGAATTGAAAACGCGATGCGACATCACCCGCCGCGTACACATTACGATTGGTTGTTTGCAGTCGATCGTTGACCGTTACCCCGGTTCGTGAATCAAATGCAATTGCGGCGGAGTCAAGCCCCAGACCATTGATGTTAGGTGATCGGCCTACTGCGGTCAAAATCTGGTCGCAGATGATTTCTTCTTCTTGCTGGTCGTGTCTGACCACGACCACCTTTTCGGAATCCCTCTGTTCCATGCGAACAAGGTTGGTGTCGGTCAGGATTCGAACTCCATCCGCGATCATCGACCTTTGAACCACCGCAGAGGCATCCTGTTCTTCACGTGGAAGGATACGTGAGGAGCGTTCAATTTGAACCACTTGCGACCCAAGCTGGGCAAACACCTGTGCCAGTTCGCAACCGATCGGCCCGCCGCCGATCACCACCAGACGTTGAGGGAGTTCGGTGAGTGAAAATACGGTCTCATTGGTAAGTACACCCGTCTCGGTAAATCCGGGTATGTTCAAACTTGCAGCTTTGGCGCCGCTTGCGATCACGGCTTTCCTGAACTCAAGGGTCTGATCGCCCACTTGAATCTGGTTGGTGCTGATGAACTGGCCGCTGCCCATGAATACATCAATTCCCGCTTTGCGAAATCTGGCAGCCGAATCATGAGGGCTGATATCAGCTCGCAGCTTACGCATCCTTGACATTACATCCGGAAAACTGGTTTGAGGTTCGCCCGCCAGTCCGACGCCTAGTGCGCCGGCGCGGCGAATCTTTGCGACGGTGCGACCGATGCTCAGTAATGCCTTGGACGGAACACAGCCTACATTCAAGCAGTCACCACCCAATAATTCGCGTTCGATCAATGCCACTTTGGCTCCGAGGCCCGCAGCGCCCATCGCAGCAACGAGACCGGCGGTTCCACCACCGATGACAACCAGGTTGTATCTCCCTTGTGGCGTTGGATTGACCCAGTCCTTAGGGTGGACGTTTGCTTCGAGTTTACGATTGAACTCGTCATAAGGCTGCAGCTGTAGCAGGTCTGACATGGCGGGTGCTCTAGCGGGAAGTGTCCGGTGACGGAATCGACACGACGGGTGTCATGTTTTGGGCGACGCCTTGTGGCGGCCAAGGAATTTCAGCAATTGTTTAACTACGAGAGGAAAAATTCCCAACAGCGCGAATGCGATGAACAGTTGCAGCAGTTGTTCAGGCGACAATACCGCAGCGGCGCCTTTCTCAGCCAACTGGGTCAAATTGGGAACGCTCGAGCCGGCATAAACATAAACGGCGGTGCCAGGAAGCATGCCTAGTTGACTGATCCACCAATACGTTCGGGTTGGCACCGGGGTCAGTCCCATTACCAGGTTGATCACAAAGAAGGGGACGACTGGTATCAGACGCAGGGTGAACAGGTAGAACGCGCCTTCGTGTTCCAAGTGCTGGTTGAATACCTGTATTCGTTCTCCAAACTTTGCCTGAATGCTTTCTCTCAGCAGGTAACGACTGGTGAGGAAGGCGATAGTGGCACCTGTGGTGGAAGCAAAACTGACCAAAATCAATGCTTGTGTGAAGCCGAAATACCAACCATAAACCAGCGTCAATGGAGCAGCACCTGGTAGGGACATGCCGGTCACAACAACGTAAATCAAAAAGGCGGCACCGAAAACCAGCATTGGATACTGCTGTTGAAAATCGCGAAGTTGGTTTTCCTGCGTGGCCAGGTAATCCAGTCGGATGTAATGGCCAAATTGCCAGACTAGAACGCTTGCTATGCCGGCGATGAAGAACAGCAACATCAGCTTGGTGTAGTTTCGGGGGCCCGCGAATGGGGATTGATCCACTGATTCAATCTGGCTCTGTTCCTCCGCTCCCGGATCTTCAGACGCCGCTGGCTTGTACGTAATCTCAGAGTTTGCAGCGTTGGGGCTTGCCGGTGGTGACGAATTGTCCTGAGTCATGCTGTTTATGGGGCGACTGGGAGGACCGGTGGGGAGAATCAGATTTTGATCGGTGAAATTAATATCCGGATTGTGGCAGAATCCGTGCTGATCGTACCATCCTCAAGAAGGTTGGTCATTGTGAAGGGGTTTGTATCAGCCTCACTTTCGCCCTAAGTAGCGGTCTGCCAAGAATGCAGACGCGGAGGACACTGATGTCATTGTTCGTTGGCAGGTCGAAGGTCTCTTTGTTTGTCTCGCCTTTACTCCCGTTGTCCTTTGACTCGCGAGTCATGCCCGCGACGCCGGTTTTCTTAGGGGGCGAGACGGTCCCATTGAAACCAAGGGACACAATCGACCATGCTGCTGGGTTCGCCAACTTCTGGATCGATATCTGAGCGAGTTATCATCCGCCAGCCGAACCCTCCGATCGACCCTAAGGACGGGATTGACGTTTTGGATAAATGCGTACCATGCAGTCATGATTTGATGAATTTTTAGCGAGAGCATCCGACGAGCAGTATTCGGAATCACACGGCCCGATTTTGGAGCTAAAACATCTGGAAGGACCAGCAACTCTAGGTCGGCGGAGATCCGATATCATTGGCGATGTTAGAGCATCAGATACTGAGCATGATATCAGAGCGTCGGTTCCGTTTTGCAATTGTCTGTGCTTCGTCGGGATGTCCGAGCCTTCTCGAGCAGGCTTACATCGAGCAGGCTTACATCGAGCAGGCTTACATCGAGCAGGCTTCCATCGGGCATCAGGTTTTGTCTCAGCTTGAAAAAAATACGACAGACTTTTTCTCGAGGAGGAAAAATTGTCGATTCGATTACCGTCGAAACGCGATTCGTTGGTTGCCAATCCTGATGTGGTCCAGCGAGGATTTTGGCCGGGATGATGCCAGCATCCTGGTACGCATCCGTGATTGGTTACCAGCAGAGAGCCGCAACGAGCTACGGATCCGCACCGAGCCACGGATCCGGCAGTTTCAGATGTTCAGGTGCCTCGATTCCGATCGGGGGTTGAACACGCAGTGACGCCAAATCTCGCGAGCGAACAGACGGTCGCCTTTGCGGTTTGTTCGCTTGAGCTGTCGCTTGGGGTCGATGCCACACTGGTTTTCCGTTCCCACCCTCGTTGGGTTACCAGATCCGCACCCGATCTTCGGGTTTCAGATACAGGGCGTCGGTCGGTTTGATAGCGAAAGCTTCATACCAGGCATCCATGTTCCGCACGATTCCGTTGACACGATACTCGCTTGGACTGTGAGGGTCAGTGACCAGTCGCTTCAACAGTTCGGGTTCCCGGTACAGTCTTCGCCAGATCTGTGCCCAGCCGAGAAAGAATCGTTGGTCGCCGGTGAGTCCGTCGATCACAGGCGCCTCTTTGCCGTTCAGAGAAAGGCGATAGGCGTTGTAGGAAACGCTCAGTCCGCCAAGGTCACCGATGTTTTCCCCGAGAGTCAGTTTTCCTTTGACAAAGTTGCCGGGAACCGGTTCGAACGTGTCGTACTGGGAAACCAATCCTTGGGCGCGGCGCTCAAATTCCTCGCGGTCAGATTCCGTCCACCATTTACGCAAGTTGCCTTTGCCGTCGTACTTGCTGCCCTTGTCGTCGAAACCGTGGCTCAACTCGTGTCCGATCACCGCGCCAATGGCACCGTAGTTCACGGCGTCGTCCGCTTGCATGTTGAAAAAGGGAGGCTGAAGAATCGCAGCTGGAAAAACAATTTCATTCATGACCGGGTTGTAGTAGGCATTGATCGTTTGAGGTGTCATGTGCCATTCATTACGGTCAATCGGTTCGCCCAGCTTTTTAAGTTCCTCCTTGGTTTCAAATCTCGACGATGCGACCATGTTTGTGCCCAGAATGGGTGACTTGATTTGCAGCGCCGAATAGTCTTTCCACTCGTCGGGGTAGCCAATCTTGGTCGTGAACATCCCCAGCTTTTCAAGCGCCTGTTTCTGGGTTCCTTTGCCCATCCAGTCGCGGCTGGTGATACGGTCAGCGAATGCCGTTTTAAGATTCTCAACAAGTTGATTCATCCGTTCCTTGGCAGCCGGTTTGAAGTGCTTTTCAACATAAAGTTGGCCCACCAGTTCGCCCAGTACGCTGCCCGTGATATTGACACCCCGTTTCCACAGCGGTTCCTGTTCGGTCACTCCACTGATTGCAGTCGAATGAAACTCGAAATGCCGTAATTCCAAGGCCTCGGTGAGGCTGCCTGAGTAGCTGTCGATGACTCGTAAACGTAAATAGTTCTTCCAAGTTTCTAGATCGACCTCGGTCAGAAGTTTGCCGAGTGCCTCCAGATAGCTGGGTTGTCGCACCACAAACTCTTTCTGTGTTGAGATTCCGGTGGCTTTGGTAAACGGGGCCCAGGGAAAGGTACCGAGCAGCGTCTGCATTTCTTCGCTGTTCTTTTTGTTGTACGTCTTTTCAGGGTCTCGGTTTTCGGTCTTGGTCCATTGGTTCTCAGCCAGCATACGCTCAAGATCGATGATTGCTTTGGTGGATTCGTCGGTGGTTTTTGTGCCGGTTGCTTTGAGCATGTCAGCGACATAGGCCAGCAGTTCCGCGCGGATCGTCTGGTAACGCTCATCGTCCTCGAGATAGTAGTCGCGATCGGGCATGGTCAGGCCCGATTGGGTAACATAGATCGTGTATTGATCACTGTTTTTGGCGTCCACGTTGATGTATTGAGCAAAGGGTCCGTAAACGCCAGACTTCATGAGAAAGCCAATGGTCGCTGCCAGTTCCTTAGCGGTCTTGATGTTATTGATGCGTCGCAGCAAGGGTTCGATCGGCTTGATCCCAGACTCATTCCTCACCTTCAGATCTAGCACCGATTTGTACAAATCGCCAACTTTTTGGGCTGCTGTACCCGGTTCTGCATTGGAAGCGGCAGCCTCTTCGATCAGTTCACGCACTTCTGCACGGGTCTTGTCATCCAGAACAGTGAAAATACCGTAATTGGATTTGTCTGCAGGAATGTCTGTGTTATCCAACCATTCCTGGTTCGCATACCAGTAAAAGTTTTCGCCCGGAGTGATCTCCGGACTGAACAGAGACTTGTCGATGCCCGAGACCTTATCTTGGTCCGACTGGGGGTCTGCTGCCGAGGACATGGCGGGCAGTAGACAAGTCAGCAAAGCGACAATCAGTTGGTTGCGTTTCAACACGATGCTTCAGGTGGGTTTAAAGGGAAAGTTGACAGGTTGGTTGAATGAGGACCGGTGGATGGACGAAGAACGGTTGCAGCATGTTCCGGCAATGAAGACCAGATCAACCGCCCGCTGCCAACATCCTAAGTGTTTCTGGAAAGACTGTTAACTCCTGACAGGTGGTCTTGGTTGAGTTATTCCAAGCAAAACACAATGGACCAGCGAATCTTTGGGTGCAACGCAGGTTGGGTACGTCGGTTATCTGGACTGGTTATCTGGACTGGTTATCTGGACTGGTTATCTGGACTGGT
>JAPKCI010000342.1 GCA_028823035.1 Rubripirellula sp. | reverse complement strand
GTGCCGGACAACGCTGAAGTGTATATGGATGCTCTGATCGACATCATGATTCTCGGGATGTGGACCGATACCACTCGCGTTGCAACTCTGATGATGGGGCACGGGCTCAGCCGAAAAAACTTTTCTTTCCTGGACGGAGTCAATAACGATCACCACGTTACATCACATCACCGCAACGATCCGCAGCTGCTGCGCGAGTACCAGATCATCAGCCGTTGGCATGTTCAGCGACTCCAACGCATGATGGATAAGATGGCCGTGATTGATGAAGGCGGTCGAAGCCTGCTGGACAACACTCTGATGCTTTTCGGTGCGGGGATGTCACAGGGGAATACACACAGCGGAGTGAATATCCCCATTCTGCTTGCCGGTAAAGCCGGTGGTGGCATGAAGACCGGACGACATATACAAGCGGCTCAGAATACTCAACACAGTAACTTCCTGCTTTCAGTTCTTCAGCAAATGGGCGTCGAAAGAGACCGGTTCGGCATGAGCACCAGCACGGTTGACCTGAGCTAAAGCCGTGCCCGCTGGTTGCCACGAATATCACGAGCTTTAGTATCGCTCAACGGAAACATTTCATGATGCTCAGTAACAATCACAACCTGACCGCCGCGTTCATGATTGCGCTGTCAGTGTCGATTGCTGGCGTGGCGAACGGAGCGACTGGGCGTGCCTTTGTGACTTCCCATTGCCTGAAATGCCACGATGCAGAACAGCACAAGGGCGATATTCGGCTCGATCAGCTTGACTTGCCTGTGACGGACGCCAACCACGAGCTGTGGGAAGAGGTCGTGCATAACATCCAGCGGGGCGACATGCCGCCCAAGGATGCCAGGCAGCCCAGTAAGGAGGAACGCAGGACGTTCCTTTCAGGGCTCATTGAAAAACTAACGAAATATCAGGTTGATGCGAGCGGGCGACAGGATCCCTTGACACGCCTGACCAATAATCAGATCGCGCACAGTCTTCAGGATCTATTGCCAACGCACGAGCATATTGCCGACCAGTTGATCGGTGATCCGGTCGATAAGCACGGTTTTTCTCGCCAGACGGAACTCGATCTTTCCGGTTCCTACCTGCAGCTTTATACCAATGCACTCGAGCAGATCATCGAGCGGGCGATGCCAAACATCGAATCGTCACGCCCGAATGTATTTCGCATTGCAGGCAACGATTGGGAAAAATGCCACTGGGCGGGCGATAACTACCTTTATCTGGGACATCGCCGGTTGTACGAGGGGCCGAAATGGATCGGTGAGGATTTTGAGATCCCAATACCGCCCAAGCACGAGTACCGTATGTTTCTGCGAGAAAACAGAAGCAAGGGCAGGTTCCGTATCAAATTAACATTACGGAACGAGCCGCCAACCTGCGGGTACGGAGAGCATTTTCTGATCAAACCCGGGGCAGCTATCGCCAAACCGGTTCCTGATCAGGAGGTGGCGAAGAATTTCAACATGCCTCGCACAGTTCAAATTCCGGAGGCTGGTGTCTATCAGGTGGATGTTTTCTTGAACCCACCAACAAGAGAGACGTTCAAAGGCGATGCTGCAAAACTTCAGCAGGGGCTGGTTGCTGCCTGGGGACTCAATGGTGATGTCCTGAGCGAATCCAATCCTGGCGAAATGGCGGGGCAAGCCGTGGGCGGTGCGCAGTTCGTTGACTCACCCATTGGTACGCAGGGAAAGGCAATTTCTTTGGATGGGAAGGATGATGCGGTAGTGATCCCGCGCAACCCCCTGATGAACGTGGGGAACGGAGATTTTACCGTGGCGGCGTGGATCAACCCAAGCGAACTGCGGCAAGCGGGAATCGTTTGCCTGGGCCGTTACAACTGGGTCCATGGATGGTACATGGACATGCTTCAAGGAGGTGTGTTACGGATTGAGACCGTCAGCCCTGCCAATCAATCCAATGGGACCGTGGCTACAAAGCCTGGCATCCTCAGAGCAAACACCTGGCAGCACGTGGCGGCGGTGGTACAGCGGGGCGAAAAGCAGACACGATTGTACGTCAATGGGTTCGAGGTCGCCTCAGGAACCGTTGCCCCGACTGATTTGGACAATCCGACGGTGGCCATGCACCTTGGCCGGATACAGGATTCCCGGCTTTTCAAGGGCCAGATGGATGAGGTCCGCTTTTACAATCGAGCTCTCGGCGTCAAGGAAGTTCAGGCCCTCCTGGAACCAGGAGAACAGTTTGTGCAGGAGCGTCCGGAACCGCCTCAGGAACTTACTTTGAATTTGGGCGGGCGTGAATTTTCCGGCCTCATTCATCAACCAGCATTTTTGGGTGTTCGATTACCAGCGGGACCACTGCAGGTGAGCGGTCGCTATGGAGAGGGCTTGAACCCTGATTGGATTAACCTTACTCCGATGCCGGCAGACAGTGAGTTTGCTGCTGAATATCGTAAATTTGAACAACGGGACACTGCTCGCACGCCGCAGGAAATCGGCGTCTACATGGATCAATCCGGTGCACATCCTTACAAGTTGGTAGCGTCTGTCACGGTCCCTGTCAAAGAAGGTCCGCAGCACTTTGACGTCTTCGGTACGCTTGAAGACCACCTTGGCGTGGTTTCGGATCCGATCGTGGACAACGATCGGAGTCCCGGTTACTGGTTGAAGTTCCGTACACTCGCGATTGTCAATCACAACAAGCTTGAAGGTTTCACGCTGCCGTCACGATTCAGTTGGACCGAACCGATTTTCCTTGTGCGGCCCGATGAACAGTGGATCAAGGCGTTCGGCCATACTCCCGGTCTGATTCCCTCGGCAAATGGAAACAATGGCACGCACGGCAACGAGGCAAAGGGCCCCGCGGTTTACCCCGAGGCGATGAAAACACATGGGCATGTGGTCATTGAAAAGGTGGAGTTCGAAACGCCGTTCTCTGAGACTTGGCCACCAGCAGCAGTCCAGGCGTTCCTGACGGACGGGAAACTGGACGGAAGACAAATGCCGGGCAAGTTGAAGTTGCTCGCGGAACGGGCTTGGCGCCGGCCCTTGTCCAAAGCCGATGCGATTCATGTTGAGAGAATTTGGGCTGAGGAAATCACTTTTGCCAGTAATGAACTCGAAGCATTGCGAAGCTCGATCGTCACGATACTAAATGACCCACGTTTTCTCTATCTACGTCAATCAGACAATTACGACCTCGTATCCCGTCTGTCTTACTTCCTCTGGAACGGTCCGCCGGATACACAGTTGATTGCGCTGGCGGGTGAGCATGACCGGCTTGATGACTCCGTAATCGAGCAGCAGGTGGATCGCCTGCTCGCCGACAGACGCGCGCGGCGTTTTATCGAAGACTTTGTATCGCAGTGGGTCGACTTTACCCGTTTTGATCAGGTCGCCGTCGACCCGAATTACTATCCAGCATTCAAAGATCGTGGTGTGCGAATCAGAGAATACATGAAACAGGAGTGCGCCGAATTCTTTGCTCATGTTCTCAGCAAAGATTTGAGTTGTTTGAGTTTTCTGGAATCTGATTTCGTGCTGGTCAATGAGACACTGGCAGAGCATTACGGCATTGGCGATGTCTTCACGCCGAGATTTCTGCCAGTCGCTGCGCCCAAACATCGAGGCGGTGGCGTGCTGGCTCAGGCCGCGATCATGCTGGCTCAATCTGATGGGCAGGATGCCCACGCAGTCAACCGCGGTGTCTGGATACGGTCCCGTCTGCTGGGTGATCCGCCGTCCGACCCACCGCCAGACATTCCTTCATTGCCCGAACCATCCGATGATGCCAAAACCGGACCCGTATCAGCCAGGCAAAGACTGGACCTGCATCTCAAGGCAGGCACAACATGTTACGATTGTCACAAGGATATCGACCCATGGGGAATTGCCACTGAGGGTTTTGATGCGGTCGGCTTACCGCGAACCACCATTCAAAAGGCTGGTCCGGTGGTAAAGAAAGTCGTGATCGACGGACACGAGATTGACGGACTGTTGTCGTTGAAGCAATTTCTGCTCAAGCAGGGCCACGAGCAGTTCGCTTATGGCTTTACTCGCCACATGCTTTCGTATGCCTTGGGCAGGCCGCTCACATTTCGCGATGAGCGACTCGTACGGGCTTTGCAGTCAGGGTTTGAAGAAAGCGGATACAGCATGCGGACCCTGATCAAATCGATTGTCACATCAACGGTTTATCAGCATGATTCGCAAGCAGAGATTCAAGACTAGTCGATTCAGGAATAATCGTTGCCCCCACGTTGGCAGCAGAGAAGGAACGCAGGCATGGCTAAGAGAACAGAAATTCATCGGCGTACGTTCCTCCGTGGTACGGGTGGCGTGGCATTAAGTTTGCCGCTGTTGGAATGCATGGCGCAAAATCCTGAATCCGAGGTGCCGAGACGCTTTCTGGGGCTTTATGTGGGACATGGATTTGCCCTGCACGGGGATTGGGGTTGGTACCCAAACCTGGTGGACGGTGAACTGCGTTTCGGCAAGTCAATGGCAGCCTTTGCACCTCACGCCAAACGTATCACCGTTGTAAAAGGGCTGGAGCATCCGCAGTGCGTGAGTGCCGGTGGACACAGTACGGCCGATTCGTTTCTGACCGGAAGCAATCCGTCCACTGCGGTGAAAAGCCCGTCAATCGATCAGGTTGCTGCGATGACTCACGGCCATAAAACGCGCTATCCGTGCCTCGTGCTTGGCAATGAAGGTGGCTTAGGTGGAGAAGGGAGATCCAACACACTTTCGTACAATCAATTTGGCCGGGGCATTCCTTCCACCAATGACCTGCGTGGATTGTATGACGCGATGTTCAATTCCGATCCTGCGTTGCGGAAAAAACAACGGAAGCGACTGGGCAAAGATCAACGTCGTGTTGATCGTGTTCTGGAATCGTATGGCGAGATGAAAAGGCAGATCGGCCGCGATGACTCGCGTAAGCTGGAACACTACATGCACGCTCTACGCGAGGTGGAACAGGAGATCGAACGCATGGAACGCTGGGCCGTAATGCCCAAGCCGCAAGTGCCTGCCGATGGACTGGCGCTCAATGCCTCGGTAGAAGATCCGGGGGCTTTCATTCGCACGATGTACAGCCTCATTTATCTTGCCTTCAAGACAGATTCCACCCGTTATGCGACCTACATGCTGCAAAGCATGAACAGCAGCAAGTGGGACAACATTCCGATCGCACTCGGTCTGGGGGGCACGCACCACGTCCTTGCGCATAACGCAGTGCAAGGTGGAGGCCATTTGGAAAAACTTGGGAAGTACGATAAGTTTCAAGCAGACCTGCTGGCGGAGTTCATCACGAAACTGGCGAACACGCCTGAGGGCGATGGTACCATGCTCGATAACACGGTTGTGTTGTACGGCAGCAGCAACAGCCAGACGCACGTCAATACCGATTATCCGTTGATGCTGGTGGGTGGGGAGAAGCTCGGGCTTCGACAGGGAGAGCTGCATGACTTTGGAGAAAAAACGCCGCCGCTATCGAATTTCTACCTGACGCTGCTACACGCATTGAATGTACCCACCAGACAATTCTCCGACAGCAGCGGAACTCTTTCGGAAGTCATGGTTTGATCCGGCATGTTCTACGAACCCCCGGACTCTAAAGACTGGCAGATGAAACTACGCATTTCTGTTATTCTCGGCATTTCTGCCGCATTGCTCAACCTGGACGCCGCAGCCGAAACAGAAAACGCCACCCGTCCCAACGTCGTTGTCATGAGGGTCGATGACATGGGGTTTGCGGGGTCAAGCATCGCTCGTGATCCCAATCCCGTGGGGTCGAAATACTCGGCCGACGCTCGAACACCGCTAAAAACGAGGTTCTCTCGGCTTACAGCGCACGTATCTCAGCCGAGGCTGAGAACCAATGGGCGTCTGCAATATCAGCAGAACCGCTAGCACCGCAACTGCCCTGACCCCGGAAATAGGAAGACGTCGCCGGCAGCGGTTCACGCGTCGG
>JAPKCI010000341.1 GCA_028823035.1 Rubripirellula sp. | reverse complement strand
AGATACAGCTGCCGGGTGAGATACAGCTGCCGGGTGAGATACAGCTGCCGGGTGAAATACAGCTGCCGGATGAGATATAGCTGCCGGGTGAAATACAGCTGCCGGATGAGATACAGTAGGACGCGCTGCAAAAAAGAGGTGACTCAAATGAGGCAGCTGCATAGCTCAGTTGAACGGAAAAAGGCAGTTTGAAAGAACGAGGGAGAACAGGACAAGTCAAAACCAGTTGGGCAGCAAAAGGAATGCAGCCACCGGTCCCGTTTCGATACCATGCCGGCGAATTGAATCGTAAAGTAACAAGTGGAACTGTTTGAAAGAACTCGACACCGCAATCCGATAGACTATGCGTTAACTGTGTGTCGTGCGTGCCACGTCGAATCGTGTGTGCCACGTCGAATCCAACGCTCAGAACGCTTGTTGTTCGCAACTAAGAACAAGGCGACAGTTTGTCAGCCAGGGGCACAGGACTGTAAAATGATAGGTTCTGTCAAGCGAAGTGGGATCTAAGTTGCCTGGATTCAAAGTGGCGGTGCGTCGCCGTCCTCTTGGTGTGTGTCGTTTACGCTTCCTCGGCAGGAGTCGTAGATGGTGGAATCTTCAAAACATTTATTCTCGAGCGTGATTGCAAATGTCAGGTGAACGGCAGACGCAGAAAATCAGCACTTCCGGAAGGGGCGGTCAATCCCGGACAAGATTTCTGTTGTGGTTCTGTCTGTCTTGTGTGGTTGCAGTGGTTCTACTCGTCAGCATGAACGGTAGCGGTGCATGGACGCCGAGTTTTTTATCCACGGCTCCACGCGAGCATTTGAGCCACACGGTCAAAAAGAGATTGCTTGACGTCACCATCACGGAACAAGGGACGGTTCAAAGTTCTGAAAACAAAGAGATCAAGTGCCGCGTCCGTGGTTTCAGTACTGTTACCTATATCATTGAGGCTGGCAGTGAAGTCAAAGAGGGCGACATTTTAGTCCAACTGGATACCAAGCGTGTTGAGGACGCGATTAGTAAACACACGACAGAGTCTCATACTGCTCGTGCCACACTTGAAGAATCGATCGCTGATCTCAATCAAAGCAGGTTAGCTGAGGATGCCTATTTAGAGGGTGAATATAAAACACGTCTTCAACGACTTGAGCGTCAGCTCAAAGTGGCCCGCACCAATCTTCAAACCGCAAAAAACATGCTTGCGAATTCACGCTCAATGTTCAATCGTGGTTTTGTGACACTACTTGAGGTTGAGAGCAATGAATTTACCGTCACGCGGGCCAAGCTTGAACTTGAGGTCATCGAAACGGAACTGAGCGTTGTTGAAAAATACACTCGGAACATGCGTCTGGAATCCATCCGCGGAAACTTGGCTGCTGCCAAGTCAAAAAAGGAAGCGGATCAGTCGGGACTGGCGATGGATGAGGGGCGGCGGGACCGTGCGATCAAGGAACTGGAATTTTGTGTGATCAAGGCATCCAAGCCGGGTTTGGTCATCTATCCGTCATCCGCTGCGTGGAAGGACACTCCCGATGTCACGGTAGGAGCAGGGGTTCGGCGTGATCAGACTCTGTTGTTGATGCCGGACCTATCCAAAATGCAAGTGAAGGTTGGGATCCATGAATCGATCATTGCTCGGGTTCATGTGGGTATGGAGGCAAAAGTCACGCTGGCCAATGCTGAATTGGTCGGCAAGGTAAGTTCCCTCGCATCAGTTGCCCGCCCGGCGGGATGGTGGACAGGGAACGTTGTCAAGTACGATGTGATTGTGGAAGTGCCACCATTGGAAGACCTCAAGCCCGGCATGACCGCAGAAGTCGACCTACTGCTTGCTTCGTATGATGATGTGCTGACAATTCCCGTCGCCGCAGTCATTCAGACCGAGGATGGTTATTTTTGCTGGGTGAAACGTGGTGATGAATTCGTCAAAAAACCAATCTTGCTTGGTGATGGCAACGACATATTCATAGTGGTTGAACAGGGACTGGAGACTGGCGACGAAGTGGCGCTATCCCCACAAGCAATCATGGCTGATCAAGGTGAGGTCCCTGCCGCTACCCAATCTGCAGGTCCGGCGAGCACAGAGTCGGGGCCTGTTGTTTATGAACCCGATGACGTGAAATCAGGAGAGGTTCAAGGTGAGTGATATCAAGGACAGGAAAAAGTCCGTCGTTTTGAAGCTTGTGTTTCTGGTGGCTCTGTTGGGGATCATCGCGATTGGATTTCGTACTTACTCGAAAGCTGGGTCAACGGTGGAGGGTTCTTCTGCCGAAGTCTTGACCCACACTGTTTCTCGGCAGAATTTATCAGTCTCGATCACTGAACAGGGTACGTTAGAGAGCCGCCAAAACGTCGAGGTCAAATGCAAGGTTCGCGGCGAAAATACAGTCATTTGGGTAATCGAAAATGGCTCCGAAGTGAAAAAGGGTGATGTCCTCGTCAAACTCGATACTTTGGTGATCGAGGATACGATCAATGAACGATCGAAGTACGCCTTATGGTCACTTTCGGGCGCTGAGAGAACTCGAGCCAACGCGAAACGCGCCGCGCTAGCCATTAAGGAATATGAGGAGGGGCGATTTGTTATCCAACTGAAAACGTTAGAGAAGGATTTAGCGATCGCCGAGTCCAACCTCCGCGTTGCTCGGAATATGGCCCAGCATGCAAAGCAGATGTTCGAACGCGGGTACGAACCTCAGATTGAACTGGATGAAAAACTCTTCTCAGTCACACAGGCAGAACTGGCAGTCAACGAGTCAAAAACTGCGATCCATGTTCTCAATGTGTACACGAAGAACTTGGAACTTGAGCAACTGCGAGGTGAATTGAAAGCAGCAGAGGCAAATCGGGATTCACTGAACGAACGCGCAAAAATGGATGGGACGAGGCGGGATCTTGCCATGGCTGAAAAGGAGCTCTGTACGATTCGGGCTCCCAAAAGTGGAATGGTAATTTATCCATCAGCACAAAGTTGGGAGAAGACACCGGACATCGAAGAAGGAGCAACCGTGCACCGCGACCAAAAACTGTTATTGATGCCCGATTTGAAGCACATGCAGGTTAAAGTTGGGATTCATGAATCGATTATCGAGCGAGTGTCGCTCGGGATGCAGGCGAAGATAACGCTTCCGGAACACGAACTCGATGGCGATGTTGCGGAGATTGCCGCGATTGCAGAACCAGCCAGTTGGTGGACTGGGAACCTCGTGAAGTATGAGACGGTAGTAGAGTTACCCGAATTTGAAGGGCTGCGACCGGGAATGAGTGCCGAAGTCGAAATTTTTCTTGCTGACTATGAAAATGTCATCACCATTCCGGTTACGACAGTGATTGAGACTGGCGAGGGAACTCTCTGTTGGGTGCAACTGTCCTCCGGTGAAGTCGAACGCAGGACGGTCGTGCTTGGCGATAGCGATGATGTGATGATCGTGGTGAACTCGGGGCTCGACGTGGGTGATAGAGTGGTGCTGAATCCACGCGGAACTGTGCAAGATGCCCGTGACGTGAGTCTATCACCGTCAAGTCAGGATGAAGATTCCACCGAAGAAAAAAGCTCTGATGAAAACCAGCCATCAGGCATAAGACAAACAGAAGAACGTGATACGGTGGACGTTCCTCGCTCGTGAAATGCATCAGGTTTCGATGGGAGTATTCCATCGAAAGCGGCCGATTCTGTTGATGTCACTACCGAAACCAACTCATTGAAAATAAGGATTTTTCTGCAATGCTTCGGTCGCGATGGTTTCATACGCTGGAACTGGGTTTTAAAAGCCTCTTGCTGCAACGGATGCGGGCTGGCCTGGCTGCGCTCGGTATCTTCATTGGAACCACCACGGTGATTTGGCTCGTAGCGATGGGCGAGGGTGTCAGTTATCAGGCCCAACAGCAAATCCTGGAATTGGGCGCCAACAATATCATCGTCAGGACTGTCGAGCCCAACTTGAAGGGAGAGAATGCGAACTCGAGGATTAAAAACTATGGACTCAAACGCAAAGATTATGAACGAATCGTCCAGATTGTGCCTGGGATCAGTGCCGCAATCCCGATGCGGGAGATGAAGTTTGAGTTGCGGCGAGACAATCTTACGACTGATGCAAAGCTGGTTGGGTGCGTCGAAGCGCATCTTGAGCTGAACCAACTTGTCATCGCTCGAGGCCGGTGGCTGACACAACGGGATGATGGACGAAAAGTGGTTGTGCTGGCACACAATACTGCAAAAAAACTGTTTCCTTACGAAAATCCCATAGGGAAAACAATCTGGATTGGCACTGAATTTTATGTGGTTGTTGGGCAGACGTTCCAACGAACGGCGTCAGCCGCCATCGGGGGAAGCCTTGAGTCGCGGGATTACAACCTCGATGCCTACATTCCCCTGGCGACGATGCGCTCGCGAGTTGGTGATCTGGTGATGCGACGTGTCGCTGGCGGCCAGTTTGCCGGGGAACAAGTAGAGCTCAGCCAAATCACGGTAACCTTGAATTCGACGGAACAGATTGACGAGACCTCTGCCGTCATTGAGTCAATGCTTGCAACGTATCATCAAGGTGAAGATTACGCGGTTGTTGTGCCCAAGGAATTGCTGCGCCAGGCAGAACGCACCAGGGCAATGTTCAATATCCTGCTGATTGTCATCGCCGGCATCTCACTGTTGGTTGGTGGGATTGGAATCATGAACATCATGTTGGCAACTGTCACCGAACGGACACGTGAAATTGGCATCCGAAGGGCCATCGGTGCGAAACAAAGTGATATCACCAAACAGTTTCTCGTGGAAACGCTGTTGCTAACTGGAATCGGGGGCATTTCCGGGGTGCTATTTGGCCTTTTGTGTGGGCCATTGTTCCGGATCATTCGGGACATCATTCAGGCATTCGATCCAGAATTATTGCCCCCCGTTGTGTCGTCGCTTGAGCCACGAATTGCAATTTGGTCCGTCTTTTTCTCACTCATCATCTCGGTTGGTGCTGGACTGGGTTTCGGTATATATCCCGCCAGGAAGGCTGCCCAAATGAATCCGATCGAGGCATTGAGGCATGAGTGAGCTTCCCTCTGGGCCCTGATCTCTCCCGTTGATGTTGTGCGATCTGTTGGCGGATAGAAACGTGGCTCAAATCTTTCATTCATTGACACGCGTACCTGCGAAGTCACAACACTTCTGTGCCGGTACAACGTTGATCGAGGGATGGTTTTTCTTTCTGGCTTGGCAGCCAAGTTATCACGCTTAATCGTCAACCGCATTTCGTTGTCGGGTGAAATGCTCATTCAACAAACAGCAATGCCCGATCGCACTCGCATGTGCGAACCTCTCACGCGGGCCACTGTCAAAAGCGGGTATTTGTGAATGCAATGCATTATCCTTTTTCTGGATGATCACCTTCAACAACTGCCTCCATGACCACGAAAACAGCAACCCATTCTTCGACCTCACTCAGTGACACTGCGATCATCAGGTACATCAATGCCTCGGAAACTCGAGGCTCGCGTTTGATGGGGCGACGGCAGAGTACCTGGACGCTGAAGCACATGAGTCATTCCGGGAATCCTGTCCCACTGTGTGATATATTCATGGGTTGATCGCGGAAAATCAAACGTTGCATGCTGGTCAATTTACAGTCGTGCGCAGGCAACTGGGAAAACCAGTACTCATGTAATGAAGTTCGCGAGGGTGCGTTAGGTTTTCGATGTAGTGGAAGTCTGAGGACAGACGACGATTGCGTATCTCTCAATATCCTCATCACTGCTCTACTTGAACCGGAGTGAGCGTTCGTGATTTACGTGATTGAGCAACTTCGCCTGAAGCAGGTGGTGAAACTCACAGTCTGCGCGTTGTGGGCTACGTCCACCAGATGATCATGAAACACGCAGATAGCATTGATCAGTTCAAGTCGGATCAGGTCAGCAATAACCGAGGCGAGTGATTTGATTGTCCATTCCGAAACCGCCCGGCTACGCGACCTCGGTTC
>JAPKCI010000083.1 GCA_028823035.1 Rubripirellula sp. | reverse complement strand
TCACCAGTCAGCCCTGTCACCAGACAGTTCGGTCACCAGATCGGCCCTGTCACCAGACAGTTCGGTCACCAGATCGGCCGGTAGGCAATCAGACGCTGTGGTGTTTCTGTACATTGGCCTGACTTCTCAGCATGGATGCGACCAGCGCGGTCCAGCCGGTTTGATGATTGGCACCGAGTCCTTTGCCCTCATCTGCATGAAAGTACTCATAGAACAGAATCAGGTCTTTCCAGGCCGGGTCGTCGCGGTAGCGTTCATCCCCGCCATGAGCCGGGCGATTGCCGTCGGCCCCCGGTTCGAACAACGAGATCAGTCGTGCCTCAAGCTCTCTGGCCACTTCCATCAGCGTCATTCGATTGCCACTGCCGGTGGGGCACTCGACTTTGAAGTCATCGCCATAGAAGACGTGGTAGCGTTTCAATGACTGGATCAGTAAATAATTGATGGGAAACCAGATTGGACCACGCCAGTTGCTGTTCCCGCCGAACATGCCGCTTTCGCTTTCGCCCGGAACGTAGCGGACTTCATGGTGACGTCCACCAAAATCGAAGATCAATGGTTCGTCGCGGTGCGCCGCTGACATGCTGCGGATGCCAAAGGGCGACAGAAACTCTTTTTCATCCAGTAGCACCGCAATCAGTCTGCGAAAACGATCTTCGGACGGGATTGCCAACAGGCGTCGGCACGCAGCGCCTGACTCTGGATCTTGGCGTTCCATGTAGGTCATGTGATGACTGAGGTCATCACGATTGTTGAGGAACCAGTTCATCCTGCGCCGGAAACCGGGAAGTTTTTCGATGATATCTTCTTCCAGAATGACGCTGGTCATCAGTGGCAGCAGTCCCACCAGCGAACGGACGCGAATCGGGATCGAGCGATCCTTGACGAACAGGTGGTCGTAATAGAATCCATCTGTCTCGTCCCACAGTCCAGTGCCATCCATCGAATTCATCGCTTCGGCAATCGCGACATAGTGCTCAAAGAACTTGCTCGCCATGTCGCCGTAGGCCTGATGGTCTTCGGCCAACTCGATCGCAATTCGTAACATGGTGCCGCAGTAGAATGCCATCCATGCAGTGCCGTCAGCCTGTTCCAGATGCCCCTCGGGCAAAGGCTTGCTGCGATCGAAGACACCGATGTTATCCAGACCCAGGAAGCCACCCGCAAAGATGTTTTTTCCACGAGGGTCTTTTCGATTGACCCACCATGTGAAATTGATCAGTAATTTCTGAAAGGCTCGGGCAAGAAAAACCTTGTCGCGCTGTTGGGGTGGGCCAGAGGACTTGTAGACCTGCCAAACGCCCCACGCATGAACCGGCGGGTTGACATCACCCAGATGCCATTCGTAGGCAGGGATTTGACCGCTTGGGTGCATGTACCATTCGCGCAGAAACAACAGCATCTGTTCTTTGGCAAAGTGTGTGTCCAGACTTGCCATCGGAACCATGTGAAAGGCCAGGTCCCATGCTGCGTACCACGGGTATTCCCACTTGTCGGGCATCGAGATCACATCGCGATTGAACAAATTGCGCCAGTCGCTGTTACGCCCCTCTTTCCTTGCCGGACTGGTGGGCACTCCGTTGGGATCGCCATCAAGCCAGGTGCTGACCGCATAATGATAGAACTGTTTGGTCCACAGCAATCCTGCGTAGGCTTGCCGCATGATCGCTTGGCGTTCTGTCGGCAATGAATTTGGGATTCGGTCGGCGTAAAACTGATCGGCCTCTGTGATCCTTTGTTCAAAGCATTCGTCAAACGAATCATCGAACGCTACCTGAGCGAATTTTGCCGGTTGATTCTCTGCGCGTTCTTTGATCAGCGGTGACTCAGCGTGCGTCAGACGCAAACGTATCTCTCGGGTTCCTCCCTGCGGGACCATCAGCAGTCCATAGGCACCACACTTGGTTCCCTGTTGCTTTGGATTGACGGACCGGGTGTCACCGAGCACCACATAGTCGTTGATGGCGTCCTTGTAATAGTCTGATTCGCTGGGCAAGCCCGGGTAACGGACCGTGTTGGTTTCGTTGTCTGTGAATAACCAGGTCCAGTCATCGGACCCTTGGGCGGCATCGCAGGCGAACCAAAATTCGTCCAGCGATTCATGAAAGGTTTGAACGACGTTGTCTTTCAAATGCATCGAGGGCCGGGTCGTGCATCCTTCGTCGGTACAGTCCCACGTCCAGGTGTTACGAAAGAACAATTGTGGAATCAAGTGCAGGACAGCGGCTTGCGGTCCATGATTGGTGACTGTCAAACGGATCAGCAGATCATTGGGCGTTGCCTTGGCGTATTCGGCTGTGACGTCAAAGTAGCGTGACTCATCAAAGGCCGGAGTGTCCGTGATTTCGTATTCGGGCTCATTGCGGTCCCGCATACGACTGACTTCGACCAATTCCTCATAGGGATAACGGCTTTGCGGGTACTTGTACAACGCCTTCATATAGCTGTGTGTTGGCGTGCTATCGAGGTAGTAATAGCACTCCTTGACGTCTTCGCCATGGTTACCTTCAGGTCCGGTCACGCCGAACAGACGTTCTTTGATGATCGGGTCCCGGCCATTCCAGAGCCCAACTGAAAAACAGAGGCGACACTCGCGATCACAGATGCCCAGCAGTCCGTCTTCGCCCCACCGATAGGCTCGACTGCGGGCCTGGTCGTGCGGAAAGTAGCTCCAGGTTGCATCACCGCCCTCGCTGTAATCTTCGCGCACAGTGCCCCACTGACGTTCTGACAGATAGGGTCCCCAACGCTGCCAGTTTTCTTCCCGCTTGGCAGTGTGAATCAGTCGCAGGTCTTCTGGCGTCATGCGGTCTCTCGGTTGTCAGTCAGTGTCACTTGCCGTTGAAAAACGCACGTTGTCGTTGACCTGCGAAGATGAGCTTTGTCGCAAATTCGTCAGCTTGGTGGATGGATCGCTCAGCATGAACAAGCCGATTTATCTGAATCAGGCTTCGGTATCGTCCAGCAGGTCAACTGCTGCAAAGGCCTTGCCTTCCAGCATCGCAAGGCTGGCACCGCCACCGGTGCTGACATGACTGACCTGATCAGCAAAGCCGAGTTGATCCACCGCTGCGGCACTGTCACCACCACCAATGATGCTGATCGAGTCGCTGTCGGCCACGGCTTGGGCGACAGTTTTGGTGCCTTCGTCCATCGGGGGTTTCTCAAACACGCCCATGGGACCATTCCAAACCACCGTCTTGGCATCTCGGATCACGGCGGCGTACTTCTTGGCTGTTTCCGGACCGATGTCAAATCCCTCCCAACCGTCTGGAATCTCACCGGCGGCGACAACCTGTTTGTTGCATCCAGCGATGTCACCAAAATCATCTCCACAGTGTGTGTCGACAGGCAGGTGCAGTTTGTCACCCCCTTTGGCAATCAATTCCTTTGCCAGGTCGACTTTGTCTTTTTCAATGAGGCTGCCACCGACCTGACCACCTTTGGCCAGTGAAAATGTGTAGGCCATGGCGCCGCCGATCAGGACTGCGTCGCAGATGCCAAGCAGATGATTGATCACATTGATTTTGTCACTGACCTTGGCACCTCCGAGGATGGCGACAAAGGGTTTCGCCGGAGTGCCGATGGCGTCACTGAGGTACTGAATTTCCTTGGCGACCAGATGCCCGACGACACGTGGTTTGCCCGCCATGGCTTGAGGCACAGCAACCATGGAGGCATCGCTTCGGTGGCAGGTGCCAAATGCGTCGTTGCAGTATCCGTCGGCGAGTGCGGCAAGTTTTCCGGCAAAATCTTCACAGCCCTTTTTCTCTCCGGCGTTGAACCTCAGGTTCTCAAGTACCAGCACCTGACCATCGGTCAGGCTACCAGCCTTGGCAACGGCGTCCTCACCAATGGTGTCGCTCGCCATGGCGACAGGTTGGTCAAGCAAGCCTGCGAGACAGCTGGCTGCAGGTGCCAAACTGAATTTTTCTTCGAACCCGTTTCCACCCGGGCGACCCAAATGGCTGATCAGAATCAGTTTCCCGCCGCGATCGATCACGCTCTTGATACTGGGCAAGGCCATGCGGATGCGGCGGTCATCAGTGATTTGTTGGGATTCATCCAAGGGCACATTGAAGTCCACCCGCATCAGGATGGTTTTGCCAGCAACGTCAATTTGGTCGATCGTCTTCTTCGCCATTTTCAGGTGTCTCGTAGTTTTCGCGTCGTAAGTATCGGATTCTGGGTCGCACATTCGGGGTCGAGGGGCACGATCCGGGTGAAACTTATCGCTGATTCAGCGATTTTCAGTCGGACTGGATTATCGGCAAACCACGCCGGGTGTCGAGTACGCCTTTTGGTGCCTTGATTGAATGTGCTGAATTCCTCAACTCTGGTCGCCCTAGTGACCGAAAAACCATCACAGGCCTTGTACGCAGCACTCAACTCGCGAAGGGAGAATCCGTCGCGGGCGGACGCTTCGCCAAAGGTGGACGAGAGTGCGTTACACGTTGAGGGGACATCGGTGGCGGGGGGATTAGTCCGAACTTTCGTTCGTGGATGCTGTTTCTGCGCGTTTAGCGTGGTGTTGCAAGCATCTTGCGCCCAGGCTGCCGATCGAGGTGGTTTCCTGTTCCGTAGTGACTCAGGGTTTCGGAGTTCGAGCTCCCAGCGTCAGCAGGTGATTGCCAGCCTGCCATTGAATCGTTTGACCCAGCAGGCTCAGCAACGGATTCTTTCGGTTGCAAAATCGCCCACCCTCTATCGGAAATTGCCAACACAGGCGATCGACTGTGATCCCGACATGTTCACCTTTCTGTCCCGCAATGCTGAGGTGCTGGTTGGGATCTGGGAATTGATGGGCATTACCTCAGTCAACACCCGCCGGACTGGGCCCTACCAGTTCGAGGCTCAGGATGGCACCGGTACCAAGTGCAATATCGATTTGGTTTACGGTGACCCGCACCTGCACATCTATGTTGCCGATGGCAGTTACGACGGCAAGATGGTGACTAAGCCTGTGCGTGGTCGTGGTGTCTTTGTGCTCCGCAGTTCGTACGCCACGTCTGCCAACGGTCGCACGACGGTCACTGGTTCGATCGATTGCTTTGTGAAAATCGAGAGTTTGGGTGCTGATTTGATTGCCCGAACCCTGAGCAGTCTGATTGGTCGATCAGCGGACAATAATTTCATCGAGACGGCCCGGTTCGTGGCACAGATTTCCGAAGCTTCGGAAAGGAACACGCCCGCAATGATCGATGTTGCTTCCCGCTTGCCACAGGTCAGTGACAGCACTCGACAGCGGTTCGCGAATGTCGTTCGAACAGTTGCACACCGTGGGCTGGAGCGTGAGCGACAGAAGGTTGGCGTGCCCGTTGTGCTGCGGAGCGAAGAATCTTTGTCGTCATCAAATTCCGCGTTCCAGTGATCGGCAGTGGGTCTGGATCCACATCCGCATTCTTCATGCAGGTCAAGCCAGTGAAAACTTCTGTGCTTGTCGTGTCAGTGTCCGGACTTTAGCGGCGATTTTTATCGATCGCCAGTTGCGTACACAGAGCTGCGAGGTGACGCGGACCGGTTCCGCAGCATCCACCGATAATCGAGGCCCCGGCAGTGACCCATTCCTGTGCGTGGTTGGCGTAAGTTTGAAAGCCGAGGTCACCGTCTGCTCGCCAGCCGATATCGTCATCAGGGCTGCCGGCGTTTGCATAGGCTCCCACGGGAACGTTGATTCCTGATTCGACGACAGCCTTCACAAAGCGGAGGGTGTCGATTGCAGGCGTGCAATTTACCAGCACAGCTGCCGCGCCTTGATCAACGGACAATTTAGCGAGTTGTGCCATGGTCGAGGCAGATATCAGATTTGCCTGTGGGCCAGCCGTCAGTGCCACCCAGGTTTCAATCCCACAGGCCACGGCCGCTCTGACCGCGGTGAGCGTTTCTTCGGGGTGGCAGAACGTTTCGCAAAGCAGCAGGTCGCAACCGGCGTTGGTCAGTGTTTCTGCCATCTCGCGGTGTTCGGCTTCGGATTGAATGCCGGGTGATAAATCGGGACGGTAGCAATCTTCGACCGGTGCCATGCTGCCGGCGACACGATGGTGCTTTGGAATGGCATTCCGTGTTAGCGAGACAGCCTTTTCGGTCCGTTTTTGCCAAGACGAACCGCTGGCCCGACGGTTGGTCCGAAACGTATTGGCCGTGTGAACGGTGGCGCCCAAACGGGCATAGTCGCGGTGAATGGCGGTGATCAGATTAGGGGCTGTTTCGATTGCCGTTGCACTCCAGCAATCGTGTGCTGGTGGGATGCCGCGGGCTTCCAATTCGGTTCCCAGTGGGCCATCAAGCAGCGTGATCATTCTGCGCCTGTGGCAACCTTGTCAGCGGCAATCTTGTCAGCGGCAATCTGTTTGGCGCCTGTAAGGTCCAGTTTGCCGGTTCCCAGCATCGGGATTTCGTCGATCTCGAGAAAACTGTCCTGAGCGGGAATGTACAGGTTCGGTAAGCCAGCCTGACTGAGTGTTTTTCGGATTTCTGTGATGTCCTTTTCAGTCTTTCGATGCAGGACAATCAGACGCTCGCCCTTTTTGGCATCTGGCAAAGCGGTGACGCACAAGCGAACTTCTTCGTCGTCATCGCTTTCGCGAAAGCACCGACTCAGTTCTTCTTCCACACGCCCATGGGGAACCATCTCGCCGCCGATTTTCGAAAATCGACTCAGGCGTCCCGTGATGTGTATGAAACCTTCTTTGTCGATGTGTGCAATGTCTCCAGTGACGTACCAGCCATTCTTGATCGTGGCGCGGGTAAGATCCTCTCGATTGGCGTAGCCTTGCATCACATTGGGGCCAGAAACCAGCAGCATGCCGTCCTCACCAGACTCCAGTTCATCATCGGTATCGGGCGTCACAACTCGCGCACAGACGCCGGGCAAGGGACGACCCACCGATCCTTCCACCCGATCGGGCTGAAACTTTGCTACTGAGCGGGAAGGTGGGATGTTGACAGACACCAGAGGGCTAAGCTCGGTGGCACCATATCCTTCAACTGGCCGCACGCCGAATTTGTTTTCGAACGCCTCGAAAAGTTCTGCCGGCATTTTTTCTGCCCCGACCACGACGGCATCGAGTGTGGCAAACTGTTCGGGTTTGATTCGACGCAGGTAGCCACGCAAAAACGTTGGTGTACCGAGCAGTACTGTCACGCCGAACTTCTCGGACAATTTGCCAACCTGTTTTGCATCCAGCGGATTGAAGTGGTAAACACCGCAAGCGCCAAGGGTCTGGACGGCCCACAGCGTCACGGAGTAACCGAACGAGTGGAAAAATGGCAGGATGCCAAGGACGGTATCTTGAGAGGTCAAACGTACGGCACGATCAATCGCGTCGACGTTGTGGCTGATGTTGGCATTGCTCAGCATGACGCCTTTGGGCATGCCCGTTGAGCCGCTTGTGAAAATCACAGTCAGTAAGTCATCTGCCTGAATCTTGTGCAAACCCAGGATGCGGTCGAGCAATGCGGCTGGGATCAGATTGGCTTGAATGAAAGCGATCGTCTTGTCGAGTTTAGTGACCTTGTCACGCAATGAGTCAAGCATCACTACATCAGCGTCGACCTTCAGCCCGGTCTTGCTGATGAATTTTTCAGTTGAAAGTACATGCTTGACACCCACGTCCTTGATGCAGTGGTTGATCACATCGCTGCTGACGGTGTAGTTCAGATTGGCTGCGATTCTGCGATCCAAGGCCAAAGCGACATTGACGGCAACGCCACCCACGCTGGGTGGCAACAGGACGCCAACGTATTGCTCATCCGACGCAAAGACTTCACGTCGCAAGACACGTCGCAGGGCGAGGACGCGAACCAGCATGGATCGTCCACTTGCTTTCTGACCGAGGGAGTCGATTGCCTGCATTGCCATGCCCCGTTTGCGCCACACGCGAATCACGCGTTTTGCCAGGATTGGAAATTCACGACGATTGAGAATGGTCGCTTCGGCGCCAAGCGAAAGAACTTTTGAACGAACCTTTGAGAGGGAAGTGTCCGCCGACAGTGGCTTGCCAATGTGAAGAGTCAACTTGCGACGGAACTTGGTGGGCCATTTGTAAAATAGTTTTCCGCCAGAGTGGCTGAAAATGCTGCCCCACATGCCTTCCATGTACATGGGTAGAATGCAGCCATCGGTGCCCTTGAGGATTTTTTGATAGCCCGCTTTGAAAGCCTGCAGTTGACCAGAGCGGGTAAGTGTGCCTTCCGGGAAAATCCCGATCATGTCGCCAGCCTTGACTCCTTCGCGACCTGTTTTTAATGCCCGCCCAATCGATTTTGGGTTCGCGCTCATCATGATCGTGTCGAAGTTGCCGGCCAGAAACTTGAAGATTGGATTGGTGAAATTGCCGCCATCAACCACAAAGCGAATGTTTCGGGGCAGCATCCATAGCAGAATGGCACCATCGATCCACGACACATGATTGATCACCACTACACATCCCTGATCCTTGGGCAGATTCTCTAAGCCCACCAGTTGCTTGCGGTAGAGCACATGAAGGAGCACCGCAAAGGGCAGTCGGGTCATGGTTCGGGGGGCCATGATTGTCAGCAATCCGAGCACCACGACACCGGTTACCACGATCGAGAGAAAAATTAGCCAACCGTTCACGCGGGGAGTCCTAATGGGAGGTCAAACAGGGCATTCGTTGCAGCATAGACTACAGGATTGCAGTTCACAGCACGACTCGAGTTCCTGAGTGAAATTGCTTGGCTGAAAAAAAAACAGTGAGACAACGGCGTTTGTCGGAAGGCTGGATCATCAGTAACCCGAGATCAGCAAGCCAGACTGGGATCGGGTATCTAGCTGGGGTTCTGAAATCTGTCTGGAAATCAGTATCAGACTTTCATCAGCACCCAGTGGCTCTGGGACAGAGAGCCCACCGTTCGCTCTTTGATGCGGCAACACTTCAAAATTCAAAATGCCGTCTGACTGGATTCCCCTCCTGTGACTTGGCTTGCGGGGATGGTTGCAGGACTTACTTGCCCGCCGTCTTACCAGCATGCCGGCTTACTTGGCAACTTACTTGGCAAAAAGTTGGGTCATGTCTGCGAAGGCTTTGAATTCCAGTGCGTTACCTGAAGGGTCGAGGAAAAACATGGTTGCTTGTTCACCCACTTCACCTTCGAATCTGATGTAGGGATCGATTTTAAATTCGATCTTCGCATCGACCAGTCGATCCCGCAGAGATTTCCACGCGTTCATGGTCAAAATGACGCCGAAGTGCGGAACGGGGACGGCGTGTCCATCCACCTCGTTGTGATGTGGCAGTGTCGACAGATTTGGATCCAGATGCGCGACCACTTGATGACCGAACAGATTAAAGTCGATCCACGCTTCACTGCTCCGGCCCTCCGGCAATCCGAGCAGTTCCCCATAAAATTCGCGAGCTTCGGGTATGTCTCGGACGGGGAACGCAAGATGAAAGGGCTGTGTGGACATCGATTATGATCAGGTTTCTTGGGGTGGCATATCGCAAGTGAGTCAGCTTACACGTTACCATCTCTGGACCGAGTCTGTCTTTCCCACCTGCCCAACAATCCCACCTGCTCGACCTTGACTGTTTTTCGCTGTTTCGTTTTCGTCTAGCGGTGCCATTGGCGGCATCTCACTTTCCTTGAACAGAAACCCCCGTTGCGATGGTTCACTCAATCAGAATTTTTCTGTCTTTCAGTTCGCTGCCGCTTGTTGCACTCGCTTGGTCCGGGTGCATGGTGGTCTTTTCAGGCCGCATTTTGATTGCAGAAAGGCCTTCGATTGCTGCTTCTGATTGGCCGTGGTGGCGTGGTCACGAGCAAACGGGGATCGCTGCGTCGGATCAGCAACCACCATTGCGTTGGAGCGAGACAGAGAATGTTCGTTGGCGTGTTCGCGTGCCTGGCCGGGGCCACGGCTCACCAACGGTTCTTGGTAATCAGGTGTTTCTGGCAACCGCTGATCCGTCACGCGAAGAGCAGTTGGTGATCAGTTTTAATCGACAAACAGGAGAAAAGAACTGGCAGACAGCGGTGCATTCAGGAGGATTTTCGAACAAGAGTAAAAACAAACTGAACAACAAGGCATCGCTTGCTTCATCGTCGGTTGCCACCGATGGTCAAAAACTGTTCATCAATTTTTTGAATGATGATGCTTTGTGGACGACTGCCCTTGATTTGAAAGGCCAGGTTCTCTGGCAACAACGAATTTCAGACTACGTTTTGCATCAGGGATATGGCGCGTCGCCTGCCATCTACGGACCGCTTGTTATCGTTACGGCAGACAACAAGAGCGGCGGAGTAGTGGCTGGTTTGAATCGTAACACCGGTGCGGTTGTGTGGAAGCGGGAACGACCTGCAAAGCCCAACTACGCTTCGCCCGTCATCCTGAGGGCAGCTGGCCGCGACCAGTTGATCCTCTGTGGATGTGATTTGGTGACAAGCCTGAATCCATTGAATGGAAAAGAGCTTTGGGAGGTCGCAGGATCGACCACGGAATGTGTGACCAGCGCTGTGACCGACGGCAAGCATATATTTACCAGCGGAGGCTATCCCACCAACCATGTCTCGGCGGTAGCTGCCGATGGTTCCGGGAAAATTGTGTGGCAAAATAATAGTCGTGTTTACGTTCCCTCGATGTTGCAGCGTGACGGCTACCTGTACGCCACTCTTGATGCCGGTATCGCTGTCTGTTTTCGTTGCGAAGATGGCAAAGAAGTCTGGAAGTCGCGTCTGGGAGGTACGTTCAACAGTTCACCCATCATGGTTGGTGACCTGATTTATGCAGCGAACGAAGAGGGGCAGACGTTTGTGTTCAAAGCAAGTCCAAAATCATTTGAGGAAATTGCAGAAAATCGTTTGGGAGAGAGCGTCTTTGCGACTCCTGCGATCTGTGGTGGGAACATTTACACTCGCGTTGCACATCGTCAAAACGATCAGCGCCAGGAATATCTGTACTGTCTCGGTGAGTAACTTGGCAGGCGGTTTCCCCGTCAGCCTGATCAATCGTCAGACCGTCAGCAATCACGCGAGCCTACCGGAAATTGCTCTGTTCGCGTCGATGGGCAGTGCCGTACTGGTAACCCGTTTTGCTATGCTTGTCGATTCTGGTCATGATGTTGCGGTCATTGCTGCGATGCCGCACGTCCCTGGTGTGATCAGGTGAGTCATCCTTTCACGTTTCGTTTCAAGCAGGTTTTGAATTTGGATATCCCAACTCGTCTGAAGGAAGTTGCATCGCGTTTGGTCGATCAGCAACATGCGAGGGTGATTGTGCCGCCTCAACGACCTGGCACGGGACATTGGTTTGGCGGGGGTAACCTTGTGCAGGACCAGAATGGCAGTTTGTGGCTGACGGGCCGATTTCGTAATCAGGGTGATTCAAGAACCGGTTTGGGGGCAGGTGAACGCGGTCTTGAACTTGCAATCTATCGGTCCAATGACGGTGGTCATAGCTTTCAACAGGCACTCACCTTGACCAAGCCAGACTTGAATGTTGAATCGAGGAAAGTTCTGTCCATCGAAGGAACGGCGCTGCGGTTGGTGGACGGCGGGGTCGAGCTCTTTGTGTCGACTGAAAAACAGGGAATCGGTTACCCTGACGAATTGCAGTCGTACCTGAAGCCCGGGACAGGCGTTTGGACGATTGATCGCTTGTCTGCCGAGTCAATTCCGCAGCTTGCCGAGGCCAACGTCGAGACCATTCTGGAAACGGATGACCCACGTTTTATCCATCTCAAAGATCCTTTCCTGGGCCGCCATCGCGGTGCTGACTGCTTGCTGTTTTGCTCTCATCCTTTTTGTTGGACCAGTTCCAACACTGGTTATATTGTTCTGGATCACGAGCCATTGGATGTGGCTAATGCCAACCTGAAGTTCTTTCCACGTGGATTCACATGGGATGTCGCCATGACTCGTGGCACTTCGCTGGTGTCCTTGCCAAGTGTTGGTGTCCTCGCCGATCTGGATGTGCAACTTTTCTTCTATGACGGTGGCGAGTGTGTTCGCGATCTTGATCAGCATCAGACAGCTGTGAAACGACCACGTGGCTATTCCTGTGAGGAACTCGGTGGCGTTGCCTTTTGTCTGGACGGTGACCTCGATAGTGTGCAACGGCTGTCAGTCAACGAACCGATGTTTGTCAGTCCGCATGGCACGGGATGCAGCCGGTATGTCGATGTTTTGGAAACGCCTGAACATTACATCGCTACCTGGCAGCAATCCCAACAGGACGGTGCTCAGCCACTGGTGATGAATAGGGTGCCACGTGCTGAAATCGAGGACCTGTTGAAGCACTGATGATTGTGCTCTGGCCGTAACGTCAGGGTAAGGGCGTGATGAAAATCTCGCTGAAGACGAATTGTGTTCCCATTCCGGTTAGCACCGCGAGTTCCAGCAGGACTGGCCATCGAGCCGGGGCTGCACGCATCATCTGGCCGCCGATCAAGACCACCATGGCGGCCGACGCGATCGCGAACGGCACCCACCCTGCAGTCAGCAGCAGGACGTATCCGCACAGCAGCACAAAACAGGTGATCGCGATGTCGGGTCGTTTTTTGAAGTCCTGGCTCAGGATCGGCAATTCTGCTGGCTGGCAAGTGTCGCGGCGCAACCTGCTTTCGATCAGCGCCCAAATGAAAAACAGGATGACCAAGATGCCGACATAGAGCGTGAAATCGGGAAGTGAGGACTGTTCTTGTTCGGCCACTGCGTTGAATTGGCTGACTGTTTCACTCAGCCGTTTTTGAAACGTCGCGTCGCGATCAAAAGTGGGGTCCATGCGCAAACGAGCTAATTCGGCCAGCACCGTCTGGTTGTTCATCGCCTTACCCAACACATCGGCCCAGAAATCCAGAATCGCTCTTGGTGTTTCCTTGGGCGCCCACCAGTAATTGGCGTTGGTGAGCACAACGGGGACATCCATTTCGACCGCGGTGGGGACATCCGGTATCGACTCATGCCGGTCATTGCTCAGCAAGGCGATCGCACGAATGTTTCGGTCGGCAGGGGTTCCCGCGACACCGCGGAAGTCGAGGTACTCTGAAAGTGAAAAAATCCCCGCTTCCAGGTGGCCACCGAGGATCTTGCTGTAACGGTCTGCACCACCGCCCGCTGAGACAATGGTGAATTTGGCGCCGGGCAATCCCTTTTGAAGTTGCAGTGTTGTAAAGAAGGCGGGGGCGCCTTTGTTGGCTCCAAACCGGATGGTATTGGGGTTGTCTTTGGCGGCTGTCAGCAAATCGATGATATTCGTGATTGGTGAATCATCCCGTACCAGAATCACCATCGACATTTCACCGGTCATGGCAATGGCTTCGAATGCCTCGGGCCCATAGTCAACCGTTTCCGCCAGCTTGGCCGTGATGATCGCATTGTGATGACAGAGGATTTTGTAGCCGTCCGGTTCAGCGTTCTTAATCTCACGACTGCCAATGGTTCCGCTGCCACCGGGCTGATTGATGATGACCAGTGGTTGGTCCACGAGTCGGTCCTCCGAGATACCCATTTGCAGTATCCGAACGAACGTGTCACTGCCACCACCTGCGTCGTAGGGCACGATGATATGAATGGGTCGGTCTGGATAACCGTTGGCCGTTTTCTGCGAGTTGGAACGAACCAGTTGCCATCCGATCAATGCCACGATGGCTGAGATGACAGTCACATGCCAAATGAGCATTGGTTTTTTCATTCGGTTGCCTCCTGCTTGGCCGACATGCGTGATTTCAAATGGGGAACCAGCAGCATGATGATCGCAATCACGATGAACACCAACGACAGTGGTTGGGTAATGATCGGCAGGAAGCTTCCGTTGGAGGATTGAAGTCCAAGGCTCAGGTTTTCTTCGGCAATGGGGCCGAGCACAAATCCAATGATGAACGGTGCCAGTGGGATGCGACAGGATTCGAGCAAAAACCCCAGAACACCGAATCCCAGCATGACCCAGACGTCGAACAGTCGATTGGAGAGCGCAAAGGATCCGATCACACAAAAGCAGAGGATCACCGGCAGCAGGTAGGGTCTGGGAACATGCACAACCTTCGCCAGTAGACGCATCGACAGCAGCATGGTCGCCGCCATCACAATGTTGGCAATCAGCATCGCTCCCATGATTGTGTAAACCATATCAGGGCTTTCGCTGAAGAGTCGCGGGCCAGGTTGTAGTCCATGAATGACCAGTGCACCGAGTAGAACGGCTTCCACAACACTGCCGGGCAATCCCATCGCGATCAACGGAATCAGTGCACCGCCGATAGTTGCGTTGTTGGCAGCCTCTGATGCAACCACACCGTCTTCGTGACCGGTGCCATATTTTTCCGGTGTCTTCGAAAGACTCTTGGAAACACTGTAAGCGGTAACCGAACCAATGTTGGCACCAATGCCCGGCAGGATACCAATCCACGTTCCGATGATCGATGATCGAATCAGGTTGACGCCATGTTTGCCAATATCCCGGAGGCTCAGAAAGACACTTTCATTGCCAAGTTCAATGGGCGTTGTTTTTTGTTCAATGTTGGTGATGTCCCGCAAAATCTGATTGACCGCAAAAAGTCCAATCAGTACCGGCAGAAGTTGAAAACCGTCATTCAACTCGGTGATGTCGAAGGTCAATCTGGTTTGGCCGGTTGCCACATTGATGCCGGGCATGGCGAGAAAAATGCCAAGAAATCCAGAGAACAGTGACTTGGACAGTGATTTGCCACCAATGGTTGCGATGAGTACCAACGCCATCATCACGAGTGAAAAGTATTCGAAGAATCCAAACTTCGATGAGAGCCTGGCAATGGGACTGGTCAGGAGAACCAGAAACGCCCATGAAACCATGCCACCGACCAGTGAAGCCATCACTCCCAGACCGAGGGCACGTCCCGGTTTCCCTTGCTGGGCCATCGGGTATCCGTCCAGCGTGGTGATAATGGAGGCTGGTGTGCCTGGCATCCTGAGCAGCGTCGCGGTGATCATGCCACCGCTGACAGCCCCGACATAAATGCTGATCAAAAACGCCATCGATAACAGAGGATCAGCGCCATAGGTCAGTGGCAGAACCAACGCAATCAGCATCGTGCCGGTCAATCCCGGGACGGCGCCGACAAAAATACCCAGCGCAGTGCCCAATACCACCACCACAATCCCAGTGGGACTTGCGAGAACCGAGACTGCTGTTTCCAGACCGGGGACGGTCGCTAGTAAAGAGAGAGAAGGTGTCACACGCGCGCCTGTTCGATACCGTCCAGTGAATCCAGAGCCTCGCTGCGTCTGGAAAGCAAGTGTTGGATCTCAGAAGTCGAATCGTCAGACATCACTCGAGTGCCGGCGATGGCGGTCTGCTCGATCTGTTCGGGTCGTCTGGCACCCACAATGGCACTGGTGACCTCGCTTCGACGCAGCACCCATGCAATGGCCAACTCGGCTACCGTCCAGCCCAGTTCAGTGGCGATCCGATTCAGTCCCTCGACAAACTCAAGATTGATTTCCAGTTGTGGAGACTGGAATCGGGGGTCGCGACTACGGTGGTCGTTGGCCGATAGCGAGCTTGCACGCGCTAAATCAAAACCACCCGTCAGTAGACCTTTCCCCATCGGACTGTAAGCGACCACCCCAATGTTCTGTTGACCGCAAAACGGCAGAATCTCAGCTTCGACTTCCGAGGAAATCATACTGTACGGTGGTTGCAATGATGCGACGGGATGAATGCGTTGCAGGCGTTGTAGTTGCGATACGTTGTGGTTGGAAACGCCGATATGGCGTACCTTGCCTTGCTGCTTGAGATCAACCAAAGTTGACCAACCCTCTTCGATCTCATCGTCCGGTTGCGGCCAATGCATCTGGTACAGATCAATGCAATCCACCTGCAGTCGTTGCAGACTGGCTTCGCATTCTGAAATCACACTGTCGCGTTTCAGTGATTTTCCCACCTTGCCATCGCCTGCATTGGTGCGACCGCATTTGGTGGCGATCAGCGGTCGATCCCCGCTCGGTAAACTTGCGACTGCTTTGCCCACCAGTGTCTCGCTTTTTCCGAGTCCATAAATAGCAGCTGTATCGATCCAGTTCACTCCCAAGTCCACGGCTCGTTTGATTGCAGCAATCGCCTGATCATCATCCTGATCGCCCCAGCCGAAGGCCCAGTCGCCCCCGCCAATCGCCCATGTGCCCAAACCAATGACGCTGAGATTCAGATCAGTGCCGCCGAGAGTTCGCGTTTGCATGAATGTTTTTCCTGAGGGAAATGGGAGTCGTTGTGATGGTGCCAGTCGGACTGTTTCCGAACAGTCCGGAATTGGTTTCGGATGAGGATCTCTGACCCGATCCCAGCCTACAGGCAAACTTGTTGTGGTTTGGCATCTTCCTCGAGCCTCACTGCAAGATGGTTGCTAAGACCTCACGAAGAACTGCCTGTTGTGGTTGGCAAAGCTGTGCTGCCTTCCACATCTTACTATGCAGCGATTTACTCCGCGACTCCGGGCACATGCGATCGCCACCCGGTGGGTTCGAAATCTGTAATGCATGAACTTTGCCGTACCAAAAAACGGTCAAGCAACCGGTAGTTGGAGCAAGTCTGTGTTTTTCCGGCCTAATAATTGTGGTGTTCATGCGTTGTGTTTGACAGTTGCGAACCCTCTGCACCTCGATCCATTGGCATTGGCATGGATGAACAACAGAAAGCAACGACCATGGAACTTGAATCTTCAGCATGCGGATAAAATGCAGTTGAGTAAGTTCAGGTTGCAGTGGTAGTTGATGACACAACCTACGAAAATGGATCTTTTGATCGGTGTACCGCAGAACAGAAATGCGTTGCCCCGCGTTTTTCCCTGGTGGGCGATCATTCGCAAGCTGTGAGGCAAAGGTTGAGGCAATGAAAGTCTTCATTCCCGTTCTGATGGTTGTTCTGTCTCTGGCACCGGTTTTGGGAGCAGGGTCATCACACGTCTTTGCCGATAGATGTGTGGTCGGAAGTTCCGTTGCTGCATTCAACCAGCGGTTCACCGTGGATGGCCGATGGGATCCTCAGAGCGGCTGGAGTTATTCCTTGAGCAGTCTGGAAACCGGTAAAACACAGGACGGGCCGCTATCTTTGATTGGGAGACATGCGCATCTGCATTTCTTTTTGAGCGCCGACGGCAAGCGTTTCGCCGTGTTGGATGCGACGGCAGGTCGTCACCTTGCCAATCGTTTGATGACTTACACATCGGATGGAAAGCTCATCTCATCCCTCGGCGTTCGGGATTTGCTTACCCCATCTGAACAGGCCAAAATCATGTTCTCTGTAAGTCATCTGCGTTGGCTAAAATGGGATCCCGAACCCCAGTTTTCAGATGCGGTTGTTGAACAGGAACGGGACTCGGTGATCCTGCCTGCGGCAAACCCATACGGGAAATACAACTCGCAGAAAAAGATGATTACTTTCACGACCCTGGCGGGTCGGAAGGTGTCAGTGGCCCTTGCTGATGGGAGGGTTATCCAGCGTGCTCAAACCGACCAGGAAGGATCGGAAGAAGAGTAGACGGCGCATGCTGGGTCGCCCGCCGCCAGGAATCGCCGACTATGCCGGGTTTTTATCCATGGCCAGGTTGGAACGCCTGCCAATCAGCAGTTTGATGACGTGCGTCGCGAAAAGGTTGATGAGCAAAGCGACAGCGATTCTCAATGGCAGCCAACGAATTCCGTAGCTGCGGTAGCCTCGCACTCAACTCCAGCTCTCATCCGGAAAGGGAGCCCATTGGTAGGCCAGAGGATAGCCCGTTGCACGAACTTGCAAGGATGCTGTCTAAGTGTTGATCAGAGTCCAGCCTGCATCTGTCGTGTAGTCAAATTGAACGGGCAACTTGGGAGCCGTTCGGTTGAAGGACAACACAACTCCCTTGCAGGGGACGAGAACCGCGGGAAATGTGACGAACCAGAAGAGAGAGGTTTTCGGTTTGTGTTTTCTTATCAGTCGCCTCGAAGCTGCTCCTCAAGCTTTTTGATCCGCTCGCGTAACTCCGATTCAAACCCACGGTCGACCGGTCGATAGTACGAGCGGTCGACGCCAAGATAATCCTGTGCAGCAACTCCGTCCTGAGCGGCGTGTGAGTATTGGTAGCCTTCCCCATGACCGAGTTCTGCTGCGCCTGAGTAATGAGAGTCACGCAAATGCTTTGGCACGGGTACGATTGCGTTTTCTCGGACATCTTTTCGAGCAGCTCCGATAGCGGCTGTGGCCGCATTGCTTTTTGGGGCGAGCGCCAGATAGGCGACCGTCTGGCTGAGGGTAAGTTGGCATTCCGGCAAGCCGATAAACTCGCAAGCCTGCATGGCTGCCACGGCGATCACCAGTGCCTGTGGATCGGCGTTTCCAACATCTTCACTGGCCAGAATGACAAGACGCCGGCAGAGGAACCGAATGTCCTCCCCTCCTTCTAGCATTCTTGCGAGCCAGTAAAGACTGGCATCAACATCACTGCCTCGCATGCTCTTGATCAGCGCGCTAGCCAAGTCGTAGTGATCATCTCCGCTGCCATCGTAGCCACCCATTCGACTGCCGAGTGCTTCGACCGCCACTTCACGCGTCACACCGATTGATCCGGGCTGGCAACTCAGGACCGCGACTTCGAGTGCTGATAACGCCCGCCGGGCATCACCTTCACTGGCCGACGCGAGATAGTCGATGGCAGATTCGTCAACCGTGATGGCTGATTGTCCCAAGCCACGGTCGCGATCCTTCAAAGCGCGTCGAATGAGGTGTTCGATATCCTCGGGTTTCAACGCTTCGAGCTGAAACAGCTGGCTTCGGCTCAGTAACGCGCCATTTACGGCAAAGTACGGGTTGCTGGTCGTCGCACCGATCAGCGAAACAACTCCGTTTTCGACATCTGGCAGCAGCGCGTCCTGCTGACTTTTGCTGAAACGGTGAATCTCATCAATGAACAGCAGTGGCCGTGGGCCACCGCTGGCGATCGTGTCCGTTGCCCACGCCAGTATCTCACGAACATCCTTGACTCCGCTGGAAACGGCACTCAGGGTTCGTAGCTCGCTACCGGTTTCGATCGCCAATAAATGTGCGAGCGTTGTTTTTCCTGTGCCGGGTGGTCCCGAAAAAATGATCGATCCCAAACGACCGGCGTCGATCATTCGGCGAAGCAGTTTGCCCTCGCCCAACACATGCTGCTGGCCAGTGAATTCGTCCAGTCGCTGAGGACGCATTCTCGCCGCCAACGGTTGTGCCCGCTCAAGGTTCTCGTCTTCGGCGTTTGCAAAAAGTGAGTGCGTCTGGTTCACGTTGGCTCCGCTACAGGGGGTCACTTCGTTGCGTTTGGGAAATCGCTCGGATGACTATCGAACATTCGGCTGGCTGTCGGGGAAAAACACTGAATTCGACATGTGAACGCCGCGCTGAATGCAACATCGCAGGTGGTAGCGTAACGCAACGGTACCCCTGGTAGGAACCGGGAGCAAGGTTGCTGCTCGCACCCGTTGCGATAGTGTCTGTTCAAGTAGACAGGGGTCCGTCGAAATCAGTTGTTGCTCAACAGAATCATGGCTGATGGGGGTCCGTGGCAGTGGTATCTGAGCGTTTTGGCCTGTCCAGTTGCATCTGCTGCAGTCGGCGGACCAGCCATGGCAACTGAGGCGTTGTTGTGTCCGGGGAATCTTGCGAAGGTCGATTGGAAGAATCCGGTGTCTCGTTGCGTTGCTCCTCGCTCATTGCAGCGTTTCCTTGTTCGTCGGTCGAAACCTGTGAAAACATGCTCGTTCGTTGCTCACCCAAATGCTCAGAAGCTTCGGTGGGTGACCAAGTTCCCTGGGAAGTGCTGAAATGCTGGCTTCGCTAATGAAACACAGGGATTATGCCAATTAATAAATCAGCAGCCTCGGTGGGCATTTTTTTTTCACAATGAGGCGGTACCTGCAAGGATGCTTGTTCTCTTGGTATGCTCGGTCGCATGAACAGACTTTCTATCTATCAACTGGACCACCTAAGTGTGGTCGATGTGTCTGGAGCCGATGCGGGCACCATTGTCCATAACTTGACGACAAACGAGGTGCGTTCGTTAAACGATGGCGAGGGACGCGAGAGTTTTGTCACGGATGTGCGAGGCAAGACGTTGGGCCACGTTGGCTTGTTCCGGCAGGGAGATTTCCTCCGTTTGCTTGGCCCGGCAGGGCAATCCGAGGCAATCCGCTCACACGTCGATCGATATACCATTCGTGAGGACGCGACGGTCGAGATCCGTGATGACCAATATGTTGCTTTTGTGATCTCTCCTGAGTTGGCACAGCAGTGCGGGCTCAAGTTGAACGAAGGTGTTGCGTTGAAGTCTTTGTCGTTACCGAGCGAGTCGGGTGAGGTCACATGCTATGGGGTTTGTTGGCTGGGCGAGGGAACCGTTGTGCTTTGTCTGCCGAGCGAGCAGGCTGAACGGGCGTTTGAGATTCTGCGGGGACAAGCTGCCCCGGAGACAGATTTAGCGGATCTGGAACTGGCTGGTGAGGATGCGTTTCACGAGGCACGCGTGATGGTTGGATTTCCCTGGTACGGAATCGATCTGGATGATTCCAATTTGCCTCAGGAGGCTGATCGTGATCTGGCGACGATTTCATTCACCAAAGGATGCTATCTGGGACAGGAAACGGTGGCACGTTTGGATGCTTTGGGGCAGGTTCAGAAAAAGTTGGTGCGGTGGAAAATCACCGGTGGTGTTCCAGAAACGGGCGCTACTTTAATGGCTGATGAAAAGAAAGTGGCTCGTCTGACCAGCGTCGCTTCGGCAGATGTCCACAGTGTGGTGGCCCTTGGTTTTGCCAGACGCAGTCATTTCGATGCCGGAACGACCGCCGAGGGACGGATCGAAATGGACTCGGCAGATGATTCTGGCATCACGATCACCGGAACAGTGATGTAGTCTTTGAGTGCCTTGCATCAGGTTGTTCGGGTTCAACTGTTGTTCGGGTTCAACTCATGAACTGGCAGGCGGGCAAGTTTGCGGTTGTTGGGTGATGGCGGCGAAGACACGATCCTTACCCCGTCCGATCCACAGGCATACTGGTTGCTCACCACACTTGCGATACTTGCGTGTTAACTGTTCCGGATTGTGGTCAGTACCTCGCACTTTGATGACCGCTGGATAGAAATTGCGTTGTCGCAACTCGCGGCGTAATTTTCGATCGTCGCAACTGCCCGACCAAATGACTTCGGCACTCATGGCAAGATTGGGTTTGATCGGTGCGGCCGCACCTGTCAGAAACCCCGAGGCACGCCCCAACAAGCTGAGTTGATTCTTGACAGCGTAGGCTTCCGTCAGCCCCGCCGCTCGAATGGCTGCATCAGGATCAACGATCCATGCCAATGGTTTGTTGGTCATCGGTGCACGGGTCGCAAGGACATCAGGTTCGGCAATGAACCAATGGGCAGTGCCGTTGGATTTGACGACAGCAGCTGAACGACCGGCAACCGGCAGTTGGCTGTTGGTCACCGTCCCACCAGACAGCAGTGTCTGTTCACGCACGGAACCTGAGAGTGAAATCCAGCAGCGGTGAAATTCGGGCAACTGGTCAACGGCTGGGTTCGCGGCGGGAGCAAGTTTGATACTTGCGCCGGCTGACCTGCGAATTATCTGGAGCACTGTTTGCCAATCGGGCTGGTAGTGATCTGGTTGAATGGTACGGGTGGAACCGTGCTGCGTGGAACCGTACTGCGTGGAACCGTTTGCTGGTGAACTGGGGCGTCGATCAGGGTCCAGGCTGATCCAGCTGTCTTGTGGTAGTTGCACGCGGGCCACATCGGCGCAGATGACCTGTCCATGCGGCAAGGTGAGACTTGTTGCACCTGCATCAGAATGATCGCCCTGAATGCAATTCGCATTTAGCAAGCTTACCTGATCAAGGTCCAGATTCGCTGCAGCCAATTCAGCGACCAACGGGTCAGCATCGATGGCAACAACGGGACCTCGTTGTTTGAGTTGTCGTGCATCACCGCCATGACCACAACAGAGGTCGAAGACAGTTTGATCAGCAAACCACATTGATTTCAACCTCGCGACTTGCCAGGGCGTCGATTGTTGGAGCGATTTTTCCGTTACCCACCAGATTCGCGGGGTGTCGTCCGGGGCTTGCAGTTTCCGAGCTGCTTTGGCTTGCAGGTCTGCGACGGTTATCACAAAGCCTGCCAATTCGCTGCTGACTTGCTGACGAATTGTGGTTCGTAGATCGGAAGCAGATTGATCACCGGCGATGGTGGCTCGAATTGCTTGTTCACAGAGGATTCGATTCCGGAGGATGCCGGCCGATCCGATTAAATGCCCTGTCATCATGGAGTCGATTGTACGCGATTATCCAATGGTACCAAGCACATCGTCGCCGGTGGATGTTCGCATCCAGAGGGCATTGAGCGTCGATGAAGAAAACAGGTATGTCGGTTTCCAATGCCGTCCTCCATCCTGTACCTCCTTAATCCTACACTTCCCATGTACAACCACATTCGCAACACCGCCATATTTGCTGCTGTATTCGGTGGTCCCTACCTTGCTACGCAGACCGAGTGGGGTCGTGATACAGTCAGCGAAGTCACCAATGTTATCTCGGGTGATGAGACAGCAGGACCTCAAGCGACTGAGTATGGTGGTCACGCACTGTACGAAATTGAAAAATTGCGAACAGCCGACCCGAGTCGTTATCGCTACGATCCTGTGCTTGCCGCCAAACTCCAGGGGACGGCAGAAGGAACACAGCCTGCGATCGTGCCAAGTCTGGTCGGTGGCAGGGTCAATGACCTGCGAGATGTGATGCGGTTCGATATCACACCCGATTGGGTACTGCAGCGATTCTCACGCGTGACGACCGTGCTTGCAGACACTCGGCTGGAAGGCATGCGTGTGCCAATTGTCACCGGTACCAAGCCCGACGATGTGGCTGGTACGTTGAGTTATTACTTTGATGGCAACGGCCAACTGCAGAGGGTGACTCTGCATGGTTTCACCGGTGATCCGAAGCGGCTCGTTACTGTCATGAAGCAGCATTACGCGATGACTCGAGAGCCTTCTCTTGAGGCTGGTGTTTTCACCAAGCGTTGGAACGGCGACCCGGTCCATTTTCTGCGGATGGCACATGCTCCGATCGTCTATTCCGATGCCGTGCATCAAAAATACACGATATTCCTCGAATTAAACCAGCCAAATCTTGCCTACGGAATCAGTCGCCAGGCCCAGTTGATTATCCATGCTGACAAGAAAAGCGGACGTTGGTAAACAAAGGGACACACCCCCGCCGGGGGGGCGTGTCGGCTTTTGTTGGGTAAACAAAAATTCCGATGTACCATCCCGCCACTCCGAGACGTTAATATGGCTTTTTGTGGCTGACTCAGACAACCGCCGAGCATCTGGTGTTAGGGTGAGTCATAGGGGACTGTCCGTTGTTACGGGGTAACAATAGCACAACAGCAGTTGACGCTACTGTTCCTTTGGCAGCGGTTCCAGTAAGTTTCGTGACCACGTACGGGAGACTATGCGATGGGAGTCGGATGGTACTACATGGCGAGCGGCTGGATACGCAAAAATCGTCGTTTTGGGCCGATCACCGAAGCCAATTTGTTGAGTCAGATTTCAAAGGGAAAAATTTCCCCGGAGACGCTGCTTCAGAGCAGTAAAACCAAGGGGAAGTGGGTACCAATGAACACCATTGGGCCAGCGATGAAGCATTGGAAGAAACTTCATCCTGAGAAATAATAACCCCGGAATCAAAGGGTGGGCAGCATTTGACTCCCCGAAAAACTGCTGCTGACTACGCTGCGATTGCAGTTGCACCAGTGCTGATTTTTTTGATGATCAGTAGCTTGGCGAATTTTCTGATCCTGATTCTTTACCGAGGTGGCTTTCAAGTTCGGCTGTCGTGGACTGTTATGTGGTTCACCATGGGGATCGTCGCTGTTGCTCGCATTGCGATTGAGCGAGACAGGGTTTATTCCTACGGGTATGCCGCTGCACTCGGCTTGGCAACGCTGCTTGTCATGATGAGACTCGTCGACTCCATTCTTTTTTGCATCTTTATTCTGGTGGTGGTTGGTTACCTTGCCGATGTCATCGTTCGCGACTGCACGCTGATCGATGAAGATGTTGATGCCAGTGGTGAGGGCTTGATCGACTCGGGGCATCTGTTCTTGAGGAAACAGGTGCAATCACAGGTGGACCCGGACGATGAATCAGCAGAGCGAACAACCCGCACCAAACGAAAGACTTCGCAGCCAGGACGATCGGTGATGTACTTGGCTTTGGGAGCCCTGCCCCTGTTTGGCCTTGGGCAGTTCTTTATGCGGAACGACACGGTTTCGTGGACCCGAGCGAAATATCTGTTGGCCTTCTACCTGTTTGCCAGTTTGTCGTTGATGGTGACGACCAGTTTCGTCGGATTGAGACGTTACCTGAGACAACGCAAGGTAGAGATGCCGGCAGAGGTGACCATTGCATGGTTGAGCTCAGGCCTGGCTTTGATCGCAGTCGTGCTGTGCATTGCATATTTTTCACCCATGCCCGGTCGGGCACTGGCGTCGTTCGAGTTACCTGCCACATTCGACTCCCCAGGAAATACCTTTGCGAGCCGCTTCGGCTGGGGAGACGAAGGAGCGGATCAAAGTAATCCTGATGCGCAGGGCACAACCAATGATCCATCCGCAGAGGGCAAGCAAATCCAGAAGTCGGTTGACAAAAAAGGAGGGAAGCCGGGGGGAAGCGGCGATGGGGATCGCAAAGACGGTCCCGCAGGTAGAAAGCAGGGGGGGGAAAAATCTGGAGGCAGTCAACAAAGCAAATCGTCGGATCAGGCGGGACAAAAATCAAAGCAACAGTCGAAAAAAGGCAGCGATCCGGGACAAGGAACTCAACCGAAAAACCAATCCAAGGGTCAGCAGTCGTCAGACTCTGCAGGACAAGCAGATTCACAGTCCCAGCAATCTGAATCTGGCAAGTCTGAATCTGGTAAGTCTGAATCCGGCAAGTCTGAATCTGGTAAGTCTGAAT
>JAPKCI010000340.1 GCA_028823035.1 Rubripirellula sp. | reverse complement strand
GCAGCCTGCAGGACAGCAGCCTGCAGGACAGCAGCCTGCTGTTTTGGGTCCACAGCAGTATGGGATCGTAGTTGAATCAACTCCGGGTATCAGGGGTGTCATGATCCAAGGTGTGGTCAACGGTTCATCCGCTGCGGCAGCCGGGTTGATGCCGGGTGATCGTGTGGTTTCAGTTGATGGGAAATTGGCTTCCAATCGCGAGTCGTTGTCGCGTCAATTGCAAGGGCGACCGAAAGGTGAGGTGGTTCGTCTTGGGGTGGTGCGTGGAGAAAGGTATCTGGTCAAGCCGTTCACACTCTCTACCGTCATTGATGCCTCAGCGAACGCGCCCAACGCCAACAAGGCAGGTTCTTCGTCCCAGCCAGCGGAGCACTTTGATGCAGGAGAAAGCCTGTTGGGCGGATTGGGCTCAGCCTTGGGTGGGTTGCTGGGCGGGGCAACCGAAAAATTCAATGGCACCGAAACGAATGACAAGCCAGCCGCCAATAATCAAAATTCGGCTATTGGCGATCGCGCCGATGAAATGAAGCCTGTAAATGAACTGGCCAACGAAGATGTGTCTGACACCGTTGGCAAACCAGTGCGACGCACTTCGTTTGAAGAAAAGGCCCTGGGCCAGATTCCAAAACTCACCAGTGATCCTCCCTCCTTGAAAGTGTTGCAGGTGCCATCGCAAGGAAGTGCGGCCATTGAATCTGTCACAAGCCCCCGAGCAGGATCGCAGTCGGACAAGGAAAACTCCGTTCCTGCCCAAAGCCAACCGACGGCGTCCCAACTGCGCGAGCAGATTCGCATGTTGCAGGAACAACTCAAGACGCTTGAGGCTGAGACGAACGCAAAGCCTGAAAAGTAACTTGGTGGCAGTGCTAAGTCTTGTCACGCTGCAAGCTGACCAATCATCAACGCGATTGTGATTGAGTCGATTAGCAGTGCCCGGTGAATTGTTCAGCACGACCGCCGCAGACAGCGTGCAGGCAGTGTTTTTGGGCTGATCTCTGAAAAGTGCCTGCTGGCAATGTGTTGCCTGCTTACGGTGCGGCCTAGAGGAGCCGAGCGGCGCGGCCTAGATTTGCGGTGTGAGATTTGCGGTTGCCAACGCCTTGGCCCGTAGCGGCACTGAGATGCCCATGCCAGCACAATCCAATCAGGCAAAGGCTGACAAGACGCTACAATCGTTGAACTTGCACGGAAAGAACATCTATCGAGTCGCCAGATGACGCCCCAAGAGCCCCACGAGCCTGCTGCACCCAATTCCGATCCTGTCAGTCCCCAAGAGGCTGGGCAGAGTGGAACGCAGGGAGATTCCGGCAGTGTCGAACCGCTTGGTTTGAAGCACGCGGCGGCAAAGGTGAAGACGTTTCCAAAGACGTCTGGCGTCTATCTGATGAAAGACGCCGGGGGAGTGGTGATCTATGTTGGAAAAGCAAAGAATCTGCGCAGTCGTGCGGGGAGTTATTTTTCGAAAGCGGCGGCCGAAGATCAGCGGACGGCGAATTGGATTCCCGAGATTGCTGACATCGACTATCTCGACAGTGAGAGTGAAGTTGATGCTTTATTGATGGAATCGAGGCTGATCAAGGACATTCAGCCCAAGTTCAACAAGGAGCTCAAGGACGATAAATCGTTCCCGTACTTGATGATCACGACGCGTGAGGAGTTTCCACGCGTCGAACTGACTCGTGAACCACCCAGCAAAGGTGTCAAACTTTACGGCCCGTTTGCCAGCGCGAGTGCCTTACGGGGTGCAATTCAAGTCTTGCAACGAATCTTCCGTTTTCGAACATGCTCACTCGACATCAGCGAGTCAGACGAACGATGGAAGTGGTTTCGGCCTTGTCTGCTGGCAAGCATCAATCAGTGCACCGCGCCCTGCAATCTGCAAATCAACAAACAGGATTACCGCCGCGATATCAAACGTTTGATGACGTTCATGGAAGGCGGAAAAAAACGCTTGTTGGCCGAAATGCGAGCCGAAATGCAGGCCTCGAGCAAGGCATTGGATTTTGAACGGGCAGCTGTCCTGAGAGACGAGATCAATATGCTTGAACGACTCGAAGAGCGAGGTGAACTGGATACGCATGCCCAGCCCGAGGTCTTTTATATTGATCCCAAAAAAGGTCTCGCGGGACTTCGGAAAGTGTTGGATCTTGACGAACTGCCACGCGTCATCGAGGGGGTCGATATTGCGCATCTGGGAGGTGGAGAAACCGTCGCGAGTTTGGTCCAGTTCATTGACGGCTTACCGTTCAAGCCCGGCTATCGACGATTCAGAATTCAGGATGTAGATGGCATCGATGACTATCGCAGCATTTACGAAGCTGTTTCCAGACGCTTCCGCCGGTTGAGCGATGAGGGAGACACATTTCCAGATATTCTGCTGATCGACGGAGGAAAAGGGCAACTCAACGCGGCGATGGCTGCGTTTCGTGACCAGGAGATTTCTCCGCCAACTGTCATTTCTCTGGCGAAGAGGGACGAAGAAATTTTTCGACCGGGCATTTCCGAACCCATCGTGCTGAGTCGGAATTCATTCGGGTTGCGGCTACTGCAGTACGTGCGGGACGAATCGCACCGATTCGCACAGCACTATCATCACATTCTGAGATCGAAGTCGACCTTTGAGAGATGATGCCGACTTGAAAAGTTTCTGGCCATGAGCCGGCATGCAACAGTCACGCTGGTAACGCCAGCGAGAGACTGCGCAGTCAACCGCTGGCGATTCGACGAATGCCAGCCGGTTAGAGCTTTTCGATGGGCGTTGGGATTTGGTCGACACGAATCAGTAGAACCAGTTGCTCACGCTGGTTGTCTGAACCTGTGCCGGAAAACATATGCTTGGCCAAGCCGTGCAGTGGTTGGGTAGGTGCGATCACGATCAGGTCACCTTCCTTCACCAAGAGATCGAGGTTGAGAGCAGATATCTGCCATGACTCTCGACGGCTGTCGATGCGGAGAGCAGTGTCGCTGCTGACCCATTTCTGGATCATCTCGCCGTGCTGAATCTCCGGGTGAATCTTCAGCTGAATCTGTTCCGGTGTCTCTGCACGTGCGCCGGTGAGTGCCAAAACGTATTGTGCATTTTTTAGTGTCCTGCCGATCAGGTTTTCATCCTCGCGGATCATGGCCACGTGGCTGCCTTCAAGCGGTTGGCGAAGCGGTAATTCGTATCGTCGACCGAGTCTCATCGGCATCTTCTTGGAGCCGTGTGCCAGGTCAGTGGCGATGGATGCTTCTGCAAGAAACGTTTCGACTAAATCTCGCTCAATCTCGTTATTGTCGAGTTGGTCGCGAAACGCCTCTTCGTTGTTGACAAAACCAACTCGGATGCCGTTTCGAATCATTTCTCGTCGCAAACTTGGATCAATGGATGTCTCGTCAACCCACTGCCACAGGGATGGTGTGGTTTGGTCTTCGCTAACAGAAGGGGACGGACTCGCCGAAAGATTGACAAATTCAACATCCAACACCACGCGTTTTTTGTTCGATGTGTGTTGGGTGGTGGGCGAGACGGACTGCTCGTTGGTGGCGGACAAAAGATCGAAGCCGCGTTTTTCCCACCTAGCGCAACCTGTCACCGCTATCAGGGCGAGTGCGGGTAACCATGGAATAAAGGAGGAGGGCACTTTCATGCTCCGCGATATTTTGAAAGCAAAAGCCGTCAGGCGGACCGTGAATGAAACGATCCCTGCTAAACGATGACGCTACGAATTGGCCGGTTGGACGTCAAGAGATTTTTGGGAAAGTTGATGGCTGAGTGGAGGTCCAGTGGCAGCAGATTCACGGTTCAAAAGCATCTTAACGAAGTCGCCCGCCGCTCAAACGGACACCTTTACGGGGAGGGCTTGGTGTGTGGCAGGCCGAGGGTTGGATCCAAGACTCAACCCTGTGCCAGTGACTCAGATGCGGCAAACGAACGAATCTAGGACGGGAAACCATCCAATGCGGGAATTTAATTGGAGGGGGCTTTGGCCGCGGAGGTCGGTGGAGAGGAAACGAGAGTTAGGGTTATGCCACGCAACCGCGTGGAATTGTTGAAAACCGCCGAATATTCGGGATTTTCTGATATTCTGTCCTGCTGGAACAGTGAATTATATTTGACGGGGACCCCGGTTTTCGCAGATAATTATTTTCATCTTCTCGTCCTGCTGGTGATCTGCTGCCGGCCAACAATCTCACGGTGCAATTCTCATGAGCTTTCGACCTTTGAATTCTCGGTCTTCCAGCGATTTGCTTCGGCTCCAAACGCCACGTGGTTTCGTTGGTTCTTTGACGCAGGTACACAAGTCCTTGAAGAATCAAGCGACCCTGATTCTGGCGTTGTTTGTGTCCCTGGGGCTGCTCTGTTTGTTCGCGATGCAGGCATCCGGTCAAGACGAGGCGAGGGTGCCAGGTCCGGGTCAATATGCCAGCGTTCCCATGCATCAAGCTCTGGCGACAGACGACGCGGTAAAGCGGGTCATTGCCGGCGCGAAGTCTTTTTGTGCGGGTGGCAATTCGAATCCTAGTCTAGCCAAAGGATACTTCGGGTTTTACGTTCCGGCGAAGATGACCGGGCCTGACGCCTTGAAGGACCTGACGCCCTTGATGAAAGAAGTCAATAGCCTATTGATTCGTGCCATTCGTGCACGGGATAAATCGGTAGGTACAACCGTGACAGATGCCCTTCTGGTTTCGATGAAGGCCTTGGCCAAAGGGAATTATAATACACCAGCCCGGATTAATGCGGCGCTGATGCTTGGACGCTTGGACAGCAGGCCGGCCAATGCAAGCCTGCGACAACCGCCAGTTCCCCATCTCGAGGCACTACCTGCGCTGATCGAACTCTATTCCGACGAGAACAATACGGATGGGTTGCGTGTGGCGGCTCTGATGGGCTTGCACCGTCAAGTAACTCTTGGTTTTCCCCAAATTCCTGCTGCATCCAAGACAAATCTGCAATCGATGATGACGGCTCTGCTTGATTCCGATGCACCGCCGCAACGCAAACGGAAGGTGCATGCTTATTTGCAACGTTATGCGGTCGATATTCTGGATCGCCTTGGGAGTGATGAAGATAAAGATTTAGGTGTCAAACTTATCAGTATCAGCACGGCCCCCACCAAGCCGAAGTTGATCGCACTCTATTCGGCCTCGAAAATCGGTTCGATGGGTGAGGCACTCAAGGGTCAAGTTGCTGAACCTGAGATTATCCTCAAAAGTTGGGCACGTCTCGCACATTCATCTTTCAAGTCTGAGTTGGAACGACTGGAAGGCTTGGATCGTTTACAGCCCGACGGGAAACAGCCGGCAAATCCGGCTGATATTCTGAAACCCAAATTGCCAGAGGATCCGAAAAATCGACCCCCTGGCTCCCTGGGTGATGAGATGGAAGACAATGAAATGGGCGGAGAAATGGGCGAAGAAATGGGCGGAATGGAAATGGGCGGAATGGAGGGTTATGAAGACGACGAGTTGGACAGTGATGACGATATAATGGGCAACATGTTCGGAATGTCCAGCACCACTGAAGCCAACCCACAGCCTCCTGAAGTGCTCGCTTCACGGCGTTTGCTGAACACTGTTCTGCAGCAACTGCAATTGGGTGCTACCGGATCGCGAGAATCGGGGATGCCCAAGACATCAGGTGGCTTGTTGGTTTCCGTAGCCGAGGACAAGAGGCAGGTCGTCACGGATTGGGTTAATGAGATGAATGTGGTGATTACAGCGCTCAATGAGGAAAGCCTCGATGACCGCAAGAAGTATGTCGGAGGTCTTGAAGAGCAAGTCTTGGTTCTGGCGGAATTGGCTGCCATTGACGCCGTAGCAGAAGAAGCGAAAGGTGCGGTTGCAGTGTCTGCTCCAAAGCCAAACTTCAGCATCGAAGAAGACGAGTTGGATGCACCAGCTGATCCCGCACCAGCTGATCCTGCACCAGCAGATCCTGCACCAGCTGATCCTGCACCAGCAGATCCTGCACCAGCAGATCCTGCACCAGCAGATCCTGCACCAGCAGATCCTGCAC